>NZ_JADNKB010000006.1:0-270434 GCF_015555225.1 Clostridium sp. D46t1_190503_E9 | reverse complement strand
GCGAAACGCGAGCCCCTTTATAAAAATAAGAAATTAACTTTTTTAAGGCAATAAAGCTTACTTGAAATTGAATAAACTTTATATTAAATAGATTTCTAAGATTGCACCTTTTCAAAAAAATTATCTTTTCTTAATAAACAAACTTTATTGTAAAACTTTTATTTAATTATTTGCAGATTTTTTTCTTAATGTTACTACTCCAACTATTAAAATAATTCCTCCTATTGCTAGAACCATAACTGGTGATGTTCCTCCTGTATTAGGTAAATTTCCATCACCTTTTCCTGAATTATTATTTTCATCACCTGTTGGAGGAAGTGGGTTACTATCTTCGCCTGGCTTACTATCATTATCTGTATTATCTTCACCTGGTTTTTCATCTTCTCCAGGATTTTCTTCCTCACCTGGAACTGATGGTTTCTCAACTAAAGAAGATATTGCTTTGTTTAAATCTTCTACTGCTTTATCTATCTCTTCTTGAGTAGCATTTGCATTTATCATAACTTCTTTTGCTACATTTAGCACTTCTTTTAGGTTAGCTATTGATTCTTCAGTGTATTTATCAGATGTCAGCATAGTTTCTGCTTTTTCTATTGCTTTTGTCAATGCTTCTTTGTTAACATCCATACTTTCTTCAACTGTTGAAATTCCGATTTCATTTAGAGTTGGAGCCATTCCATTCCATTCTATTTTTATTTCAAATACATTTTTGAATTGTGATGTATTAAATACATTAAGAGTCTTACTTAATTCCCCTATATTATTCCATCCATCTTCAGTTCTTATAGATACTGCTGCATTTGATACTGTAGTTGGATCTTGTAATACAGTGAACTTTTTGATCTCTGTGTTATCTGAAATATAATATGTTAAATGTCCTGTTTTTGGCGAATTTACATTAGGTTTGAATGCTGTGTTTAATTTACCATCTATTAAATTAGTTGGTTCAAACTTAGCTTCTGCTGCTGGTCTAACATCAAACGTTACATCATTAGTTGTATTTTCTATTTTTAACTTTGTAACATTGGTTTTAACTGACTCCTTACCTTTATTAATAATACGAATATAACGTGCATTTACACTAGAGCTCAAATCTTCTACAGCTGTCCATTCAATACCATTAATTGATGTTTCTAAAGTTAGATTATTTTTATTTGTATATTCAGCAATAATATTTTTTAATTCTTTTATTTTGTTTAACTTAATACCTACATATTCATTTTCTGCTAATGTAATATCATTTATATTTTCAAGTATAGCTGTTTCTGGTAATATATTTACTTTATTGTTAGTTAAAGCTTCTATATTTGTATAAACATCTCTAAATAAATTGCTCTCATCTTCTTTATTAATTGAGAATTCACGAACTGATATCCAGTTACTTTTGATTTCCCCTGTTGGAATAACTCTTACATATTTAGCTTTTACTTTAAGATTTTCTACAACTATTTTTTCTTTTTCTGGTCCATATGCAACACCATCTATATCCGTCCAAGTTTCTCCATCCATTGAAGATTGGAACTTAACAAAGTTAAATTTATCTCCAGCACCTGGCTCACCTTGTTCAAATGTAATACTGTTAACTTCTGTTACTTCACTTAATTCTAAAGCAACATAGTCATCTTCATTTGCAGCTCTACGAATCCACATAGTTGATAATCTAGAATTATCTCCATCAACTATATTTTGAACATGTCCCCAATATAAATTATATCCCATATTTGTATAGGGGAATAATGATAGCTTAACAGTGTCTGGATTAATTTCTTGATTAATTTTTTCACCAATTATTCTTGATAAATCCTTGGCAAATGGTACTAAATGTCTACTACCTGGCTCTGGTCTAATTTGTCCATTAATTCCTTGAACTCTATAACTTCTTGAAGAAGTATATTCACTTACACCTAAAGCATAATATTTAACAGCTTCCTCATAGTTACCTTCTTCTAAAGCAAGTGCCGCATTAACGTATGCAACTGTTGATTCAGATAAATCTCTTAACGAATCAACCCATGCCTTAATTTCATTTTTCATCAATTCATTTTTAGACTTTTGTGCAAAATTATTAGTTGCATCTAAAATTTCTTTATATTCTGCTAAAACAATCTTACTATCTTCTATTATTGATTCTTTTCTGAATAATTTCTTTGTAAATTCTTGAATTATTGGTCTTAATTCTTCAGACTCCTCTAAAGTTAATCCATGCCAAGTTGGAGCTGGATCACTCATATGCTTTGCAAATGTGTGTAATTCTTCAGTTGCATCTGGTTCAATATATTTAAATGAATCTTCCCAACTCTTGTCCATATCAAAACCTGCACGATTCCAACCATAGTCTGCAATTGCAAATAGAGCTACCTTTGAAGCTTGTGCCTCTTGCATTGGATTAGTTACAATTCCTCTAAAGTTTGTAACATCTTTATCTAACATTTCACCCTTACCCATTAATAAACGACTATTATTGATATCATTTACAGGCCAGTTTAACCACATGAAAGGTTCTCTTCCTACTGCTTCTTTAAAGAAATCGAAACTATCTTCTTTTACATATCCAAGTATAGTATCGCCTGTCCATAATATTTCAGTACTTTCAGGCATTGCAGAAATTGTGTTTAAATATTCATTATTAACATCTCCACCTGCTGACTCTTTTGTATATACCTTAGGAACAAAAATGAAACTATATACATCACCTTTTGATAATCTCCATTGTTCTAGATCATTCATAAGTCTTACTTGATCTTTTGCTTCTCCCTCAGCATCATCGGCAAGTACTCCAAACTGGCGAACACCTATACTGTATAATTGTTCAAACTTTGCAATAATCTTTGATAAATCACTTTGATAGTTTTCATCTGTATCGAACTTCATTCCATCCTTTAAAAATGGGTGAATTGTCCATATAAATTTATTTTTTGTTTTTGCTCCAACCTCAGCTAATTGTCTAAGTTCTTCTAGCTTTTCTGCTGGGTATGAATCTCTCCATTTAAGGCTATGATATTCATCGTCTTTTGGAGCAAAAATATATGCATTCATCTTAAAGTCTCCACCAAACTTCATTAAATCCATACGATTTTCATTACTCCAAGGAATACCATAATATCCTTCTATAAAACCTCTCCAATGTCCATCTGAATAATCTTTAATTAATAGTTCTCTTATTTCATTACCTTCTATTTGTTTAAATATTAATTTTAATGATGTAAGCCCATAGAATGCTGAATCAGTATCTTTACCTAATACTGCAATTACATTATCATCTACTGATACTATATGAGAATCTATTTTCTCAAAATGAGCATCATCACCTAAATTTCTATTATTAAAATAATTATCTACAATACCTTTAGAATTATTTATTCCTACTAAAAAATTTGTTTGGTCACTTTTTATTTCAGTACCTACTTCGTATGAAATACCTTTAATATTCAATACTTCAAATAATCTATTTTTAGTTGCATCATCAATTCCATCTTCAAATATAACATTTGCCTTATTTTGAAAATTTATATTACCATCGCCATATTCAATACTTTGAGGAATTGGGTATATTTCATACTCTACATTTTTAACCTCCTTTCCATCTAAAGCTTTAACCCTTAGTGTAAATACGTTTGGTAATAATGTAAATAACATAATTACCATCATAGCCTTTGCTATGAATCTCTTTAGTTTTTTACTTTTTAATCTCACTATTTGGTCCCCCTTAATAAAAATTATATAATAATGTAATTTAATATAAATTAAGCTTTTAATAATAATTAATCATATTAAATTAAACAATATTACTAATAAAAAAAAGCTGGAAAAGATATACTTACCTTTTCCAGCTAATGCTCTAAATTAATTAGATTACACGCTAAATTTTAACAAATTTTAACTTACTTTTACATTATATATAAAATAACTCCACCAGTCAACGATTTTATGGAAATTTTTTCATTCTATAAGTTTTAAAAAACTTCTATACTATTAAGTAAATTCTTTAAACTTACATAATAAAGCCTTAAAATAAAAAATAAAGAATCCAAATACATAGGATTCTTTATTTTCGGGGTTATTAAATAATTAATTTTAATTAATTAGAAAAAAAGTTTGTATATTAATTGTAAATATTTCCACTATATGAATTTTAAATATTTATTAAATATTCTGATTTAAACTAAGTCAGTTAAAATTCAATAAGATTTAAGCCTATATTCTCATCAAATTTTCTTCCTATAGCTCCATTTATTCTATTTATTATTATTTCTGCTGTAGCACTGATAACTGCTTTATTTAAATGTCCACCTATACATTTTCCCTCTAAATTTGCAAAAGTTCCATGTATATGTAAATATACTTCCTCATCCATTACTGATATATTTCCTGTAATATTTGTAATTTCAAAGTCATCTTCATAAGTAGATGAATAATATTTCTTTTCATTTGGCTTAAATAAGCCTACAACTACATGATTAGTAGCCCCTAACCCTGATATTGAACCTGCTATTATTTTTTGTTCTTCACAAACTTTTTTAATAGATTCAATAACTTCTTCTCCCTTTTCTAATCTTAAAACAATTCTTTCATCAAATACTCTATAATCCATTTTCTATTCTCCATTTCTATAAATATACTTCATCCAGTATTATACTAAGTTTATTCTTATTTTGATTTTATCATAAAAATAAAAAGTAGTATAATTCTACTCCTCAAATCTTCTCTCTTACTATTCTCATATTTTCATCATATTTTATTCCTAATTCCTTTGATATCTTATCATTTAATTTTATAAGGTTATCTTGATACTCATTATATTCACTACTTAGAATTCTCATATTCGGTATAAATATATCATAATACCCACTGCTATTAAAAAATTCAAGCATATTCTTTTTAAACTTGTAAAAAGGTTGCATAACTTTTAATATAGATTTATCATTTTGCATATCGATATTTTTTATAAGCTTTTCTTTATATTTTTCTAATTCTTCTCCTTCAGCATTTAACATATTGTATATTTCTTTTCTTGTATTTTCAGCTATATTCTTTTGTATTTCCTCTGACATATTTTCATATGCTAATTCAATAAATTTAGGTATTTTTATATCTGGCATATCATCTAGAAAACCTACTATTTTAAGCCATGCATCATACTTTTCCAAAGTATCTATTGGTTCGTTTAGATATGGTGAAAAGTGATGGGCTAAATATAACCCTAGTCCACTTGGAAAGGATCTTTTTAATTCTCTCTTTATAAACTCACCACTACTTTTTTCATCTACTATAATTTCTTCATTTAAATTTCTAATGCTTTCTTCACTTAAATCTCCAGATATAATCCTATTTAAATATACCCTTTGTATTTTTATTTCAATTTCTTTTTTATATTTATCTTTAATAACATTATTTAATATTTCCTTCTTGTTATTGCTATTTATTATTCTTTTAATATCTTTAATAGATATATCTAACTTTCTATACAAAGATATTTCATTTAATAACGATATATCTTCTTTTGAATATTCTCTATATCCATTTTTATTCCTCTTTGATTTTATTAGCTCATGTTTTTCATAATAACTAATAGCTTTTTTAGTTAGTCCTGTTAAATTAACAACTTCATTTATTAACATACTATCACCTCAAATCTATGCTAATCTATTCCCTTAGGTTCTAGTCAATAATAATTAAATTATAATATAAAATCTTTTTATTATTAATATTTATACTAATTTGTTAAACTACTTTACATTAAAATTAATAAAACATTTAGAAAATAACAAAAGCCATACATAAAAATGAAATTAAACTAATTTTTAATGTTAAATTTCATCTTTGCATGGCTTTTATTTTTTCTTGTAGTTATTACAAATTAATTATTTATAAGAATTTTCATTTGGTAGTACTTTTGATTTAATTTCATTTGCTATTGCTTCATCTCTGATTTCCTTATGAAGTCCTTTTAGCGCTCTTTCTCTTCTTTCATTTCTTTCTTCTAGATTTTCAATTGTTTTGGGATCATCTGTTTTATCAATCATTTCATTAGCTAAATGAATATTTTCTAAAACGTTATTGATATTTTCTTGTATTCTTTCTACATTATCGCTTCTATCATCAGGCTTATTTTTCATTTTAATCCCTCCTATAAATTAAATTACATTAATATGATGTACAATTTATATTCGTTTATACTGTATTAGCTATGAAATTGATTTGCCAAAAAAGTAACTTATGAACCCCTTTTTCTATTTTTTATAAAAAAAAGTTGTATCAAAAGATACAACTTTATATACTAATACAATATAATTTTTTATACCGAAATATTATCTTTAAATCTTTTTAACAAATTCTGACTTTAACTTCATAGCACCAAAGCCATCAATTTTACAATCAATATTATGATCTCCATCAACTAAACGTATATTCTTTACTTTAGTACCTTGCTTTAATGGTGATGAACTTCCCTTAACTTTTAAATCCTTTATTATAGTAACAGAATCTCCATCGCTTAAAATATTTCCATTTGCATCTTTTACTACTTTTTCATCTTCATTATCATTATTTACGGAGTCTAAAGTCCATTCATGTGCACATTCTGGACATATTAAAAGACTTCCATCTTCATAAGTATATTCTGAATTACATTTTGGGCAATTTGGTAAACTTATCATTAATCCATTTCCTCCATTAGTTAAATATTTAAACTTGTACAATATATTAATTAAAATATTGTTCTTTACAAAAAAATATATAAGGCAATCCTTATATATTTTTATACTATCATAATCACATTATATTTACAATTATTATACTTATTTGTTCTTATAAAATTAATTTTTATATACATATTTATTTCTAATTTTACTTCTAGTGTAACTTTATATATATTAGAAATTTTAAATTCACACTATTATTTTTTCTATAGGCATTATCAGGTTGCAAACACTAAAATATTAGCATTTATATCAGTATAATATGAAACATAATGTACCCAATCTTTTAAGTTTGATTTACTAATATCATTCTCTACAACTTCTATTGCTATAAAAAAATATTCCCCTTAAGTAGAAATTTCAATAAATATCAGTATTTTCATCAGTATATATCAACATATATTTGAAAAAACTAACATTAAATTCTACAACTAGAAGGAGATTATACAAATGATGAAAACTTTCAAAAAATCCTTATTCCTACTATCCTTATTAAATTTATTTTTTATTCCATTAAAAGCTAACGCCATAGAAAATACTTCTTTCACTAATGATACTTTAACTAAATCAAAATGTGATTTAAAAATGAATGAAAGAAAACTATGGATCGATCATGTTCTATGGACTAGGAATTATATTATAGCTGATATAGATTCTCTTGAAGATAAGGGCCCAGCCTTAGAAAGACTTCTTAAAAATCAGGATGATATTGGAAACTATATAAAACCCTACTATGGTGAAGAAGCAGGAAATAAGCTATCTTCTATATTGAGAGAACATATACAGCTTGCTGGGCAAGTTCTTGATGCAGCTCAAAGTGGCAACAAGAATGATTTTGAAAAATATAATAAATTATGGTATCAAAATGCAGACCAAATAGCCGACTTCCTAAGTTCTGCTAATCCTAAGTACTCAAACAAAACTTTAAAAAGTATGTTACACAAACATTTAGACTTGATTTTAGAAGCAGTCAATGCTAGATTAAAGAAAGATTGGAAGTCAGATATCGATGCATTTGATAGAGGAGAAGCTCATATAATTATGTTTGCAGATATACTTTCTGACGGAATAATCAAGCAATTTCCAGAAAAGTTCAAATAATTATTAATATAATGCCAAAATAATATAAGAGTATAAATGCTCTTCATACTCTTATATTATTTATATTTAATCCTATATTTTTATTTATCATAATTTCATAATTAATTCAAATTCATCTGATGAAATAGGCTTGCTAAAATAATATCCTTGTATTCTATCACACCCTATTTCATATAAAATATCAAACTGTTCTTTTATTTCTACCCCCTCTGCAACAACAATTATATTCATTTCATGTGCAAGTTTAATTATACATTCAGCTATCACTCTATCATTTTCACTTTTATGTATATTATCTATAAATGATTTATCTAGTTTAAGCTTATCTATTGGAAGTAATCTTAAATAGCTAAGAGATGAATATCCAGTTCCAAAATCATCCAATGCTATTTTAACTCCTAAATCTTTTATTTCATTAAGTACCTTTAAATTTTCTTCTATATTATTCATAACTATGCTTTCTGTTATTTCAATTTCTAAGTATTCTGCTGGTAACCCACTTTTATCTAATATTTCTTTTATTGTATTTAAGAAATTACTTTGATAAAGTTGTATAACTGAAACATTAACAGCTATAGTCATTGGAGTAATTCCTTTATCAAGCCACTCCTTATTCTTTATGCAAGCATTGTATAATACCCATTCCCCAATTGATATTATTAATTCACTTTGCTCTGCAAGTGGTATAAATTCTATTGGTGAAACATTTCCAAAGGAATTGCTTATCCATCTTAATAAAGCTTCTGCTCCTATAACTTTAGAATCATTAATATCTATTTGAGGTTGATATAGTAATTTAAATTCTGATTTACAAATAGCATTTCTAAGACCATCTATTAATTGCGATTTTCTAACTATATCTTTAGACATACTTTCATGATAAAATAAATATCTATTTTTACCATTTTCTTTAGCTTTATACATAGCTATATCTGAATTTTTAAGAAGCTCTGATTTATTTGAAGCATCATTTGGAAAAATACTTATACCAATACTTACACTAGTAAAAATGTTTTTTCCCTTAACTTTAAATGGATTTTTAAATAATTCTAGAATTTTAATAGCTAGTTCTTCAACTTTTGATTTTCCATTGATGTCTAAATTTAATATTAGAAATTCATCTCCATCTAATTTACATATAAATTCATCATTATCTAAAATTTTTATAAATTCTTTTGCAATACATTTTAAGAATTCATCTCCATAATCATGTCCTAAAGTATCATTTATATTTTTAAAATTATCTATATCAATTAAAAATGCTGCTCCTCTATATTCCGTTTCTAAATCCCCTAATAATTCATCATCAACTTTATCTAAGAACATATGCTTATTAGGCAATCTAGTTAATTGATCATAAAACGCTAAAGTTTCAATTTTTTCTTCTGCATTTTTTCTTTCAGTAATATCTGAAATAGAGCCCGAAATCTTTACTGGATTATTTTCACTATCAATTAATGCTTTACCCCTTATAAATACCCACTTAATATTATTAAGTATGTCAACTACCCTACATTCAACATTAAAATAAGAAGATTTTTTATTTAAATGTTCTTCAAACAATAATAATACTTTTTCTAAATCTTCCTTTAATATTATTTTTTTAAATGTATCTATTAAATCTTCTGAACTATAAATTGTATATCCAAGTAAGCTTCCAAACTTATCTGATAAATAATGTTCTTTATTTTTAAAATCATATTCCCAAATTATATCATTTGCTCCATCAACAGCAAGCTTATATCTCTCTTCACTAGCTTGTACTTCATTATATTGCATTTCTAATGACTCTTCTGTAGCCGCAAGTTCTTCATAAACAACATTTAGTTCATCATAATTTCTACTTAATTCTTTTTCAGTTATAATTCTTTTTTTTATATTAATAATTAATATTACTATAAGAATTACTAAAGATAAAATTACGATAGAAACTATATATATTTCTATTTTATATGTACTATAAAATGAGAATGGCTTATTTATAATATTATATGTACTTGGAATCTTGTCTATAGATATATCATATTTATTTAACTCATTATAATCAAATATGAACTTACTAGGTGATTCTCTTTCAATAGGTATATTTTGCACATTCTCTCCATTTAAAATATTTAATGTCATCTCTGCTGCAATTTTCCCTTGACTATATCCATCTATTACTTTCCCGCCTATAATATTATCTGTTAACATAAAATCCCAGCACACATAAACGGGTATATTTAATTCTTTTAAATAGCTATTAATTTCACCATAAGGTACATAATTACCAGCTTCTGATTTTAATTGTCCTATCATTAGAATAGCAGTTTCTTTATTTAAATTATTTCTTTTATCTAAAATTTCAGATAAATCAATATCTCTATAAAAATTAAAATTAATATCATAGCTATATTTAGATATAGCTTTTCTAACTAATTCCTCATTTAGCTTCCCAGAAGACATAGAATCTGAAATTACCATAACCTCTTTTACATCTTCCTGAAAAAATAATATACTATCTATTGTAGACTGCACATCTATAGCTTCCACTACTCCTGTATAATTGGATTTTCCTTTAAGCATTTCATCATTAAAGTTATTTATTCCACAAAATACAACTGGTATGCTTCCAAAAATATCCTCCCCATAATTTATCATGAAATTTAATGCATCATTATCTGAACATATAATTGCATCAAATTTAGTATTCTTATATTTCTCAGTATAAAGTTCATTTAATATGCATATATAAGTTTCGCCTCTATTATTTTTTAAGTCCATAAATTCATAATATAATATTAAATCATCTCTTACTCCTAGAGTTTTTTGTATACCTTCCTCAATATCTCTAGTCCACTGTAACTCTTCACTATATGAATTTAAAATTAATATTTTTTTATTTGATTCAGCCTTTATAGGAACTTGAAAATTCAAGATAATAAATAAAAATATTATGAAGGAAAACATCTTCTTTTTCAAATTTCCACCCATTACATCCCCCTAACCATAAAATAAATTATTAATCTGTATTTATTTGTACTCTTTTTCTAATTGCGACTTTTAAAGTTGTCTTATAATTTAATATAGGGTTTCACAAAATAATTATACTCAATGATATAGCATTTTTCTACAGTAAAAACCAAAAAGTATTATTAATTAATTTATATTATACATATATATTTAAGAGAGTGTAAACTTCATAGATCGATGCAGTAACTCCTTAAAATAAATGCTTAAAATTATTTTTACACTCTCAATTGTACCTCTTAATAATATCTTGCTCTAACCTCTCTTGTAAAACCATAATCAATAATGACTGGTTCCCCATTAACTATTCCCCAGCTACTAGTCCTGCAGAGATCATTTGCTAATAAATTATATCTATATACAATATTCTGAAGTTCTCTTAAGCTAAAGAGTTCGTCAATGCTTCTAACATTAAAATAATAAAGAATATCTTTAATATTGTTTATTTTATCTGCTTTTTGCATTATTAGATAATCAAAATTATAAGAGGCTTCCTTCACCTTTGCAAATAAATCTGAGGAATCTATTGATGAAATTTGATATTCAACTTTATTTTGCGCTATTCCAGCTTCATTTTTTGCAATTTTTATCACATATCCATTTCCTAGGTCAAATACTCTTCGTGCCGAACCTGAACCAATGTATCTATAAAACATTCTTCTCTTGTTAAACATAATTTACCACTCATTTCAATTATTCATTTGATAAAAATCTAAATAGAAATATTAAGGAATATTCTACATATTATCTTATTCTACCTACAGTAAACTAGTTCATATTTTAAGGCTTCTTATTAATTTTGAGATTTAAATTAATAAAAAAAGATATTTAAAGTTACTAACTTTAAATATCTTTTTTTATATCAAGTTTAATTTAATAAGTCTTTTTCCAAATTGATTTACTAAACATAATTAACATTGGATAAATTTCTAACCTACCAGCAAGCATACAAAAAGATAATGTTATTTTACTTAATGGTGAAAATGCTGAAAAGTTACCTATTGGTCCCACCATTTCAAATCCTGGTCCAACATTACTTATAGTTGTTAATACAGATGTTGATGTTGTAACTAAGTCAAACCCATCAAAGGCAACAATAAACATCGCTATTAACGAAATTACAATGTGTGCTCCTATAAATAAAAATACACCTGATATAGTTTCTTCATCAACTAATTTTCCATCTACTTTAACACTTTGTATTCTTTTAGGATGTAATATTTTATCTATACCACGTCTTATAGCCTTAAGTATTATAACTATTCTTATTGTTTTTACTCCACCACCTGTAGATCCCGCCATTGCACCTGTTAGCATAAGTATCATTATTATAATTTTACTTAGTGTTGGCCATAAATTAAAATCTACTGTCGCATATCCTGTAGTAGTAACTATAGATGCAACTTGAAATGATGATTGCCTTATTGATTCAATTAAATTTCCATTATTAAAATCCAGAATATTTATCGTTATAAATATTATAGATATCAAAATCATTAATAAATAATATTTTAGTTCCTCACTCTTGAAAAAGTTCTTAACATTTCCTTTTATTATTTGAAAATATAAGGCAAAATTAATTCCAAATAATATCATAAATACTGTTATAATCCACTCAACAGCAGGGTTATTAAACGCAGCAACACTTGAATTCATATTAGAAAAACCACCTGTTCCTGCTGTTCCTAATGCATGTATTACCGAATCATATGGAGAAAGACCTGCTGCCATCAATAAAATTGTTTGTATTACAGTTAAAATTAAATATATTATATATAAGATTTTAGCTGTTTCTCTTATCTTAGGAACTATTTTTCCAGGGTTTGGTCCTGGACTTTCTGCTCTTAATAAATATATTGTATTAGAACCAAGTGATGGTACTAATGCTAATATAAAAATTAAGAATCCCATTCCACCTATCCAATGTGTGAAACTTCTCCAAAATAATATTCCTCTTGGCAATGACTGAATTTCTGTTAATATTGATGCTCCTGTTGTTGTAAAACCAGATACAGTTTCAAAAAATGCATCTACAAAAGATGGGATTGCACCACTTATAACAAATGGTAAAGCTCCAAATGCTGCTATTACAATCCACGCTAATCCTACAGTCAAAAAACCTTCCTTTGCATACATCCCTTTTTCTTTAATTTCTATTCTTCTAAGTAACAAAGCTATTGGCATCATTAAAATCATAGTAATTAAAAATGCAAAGCTATCTCCATCTCCAAAAGCTAATGATATTCCAAAGGGAATTAGTAAAAGTATTGATTCATAAAGCAATACATTACCTATTACCTTTAGAATAATTTTATAATTCATATTATCTGCCACCTCCAGAGAAGATGTCATCAATATGAAGGATATTCATATTCTTAGTTACAATAATAACTCTATCATTTACTTTTAAAGAATCATCTCCTGTTGGAATGATTATCTTATTATTTCTAACAATTGTTGCTACTAATATATCTTTATTAAAGATAATATTTTTAAATTTTATATTTATATTTTTAGTATCATTGCCAACTACAAATTCCACTGCCTCTGCGTTATCATTACAGATTCTATATATATTTTCTATGGAACATTTTTTCTTATTTCTTAAAGTTCTTGCATATCTTAATATCTTATATGCAGTAACTAACTTTGGATTTACTATAGAGTTTATTCCTACTGTCTTTCCTATTTCTCTATAATTATTTCTTGTTATTTTAGTTATTACATTACTTACAGATTTGCTACTTGCTAGAAGAGACGCTATAATATTATCCTCATCTCTACCTGTTAAAGTAATAAAACTATCAACTTCTAATAAACTTTCAGATAATAATAACTCTTCATCCATACCATCTCCATTAATTATTATAGAATCTGGTAAAAGATCGTTAAGCTCTTCACAAATTTTTATATCTCTTTCTATTATCTTACAATTCACTCCAACTTCACTAAGCATTTTAGAAAGATAATATGCTATTTTCCCTCCACCAATAATCATGGCTCTTTTCACTTTTTTCTTATATTTTCCTAGTTTATTAAATAAATTTTGAATATCTTTATGTTCACCTATAACATATACTCTGTCATCTTTATGAAAAATATAGTCTCCTCTAGGCATTATAAATTCATCATTTCTCTCTACTCCACAAAATAGTACATTCCCTCTAATAAAAGTAATATCACTTACCCTTTTACCTTCGAGATCTGTATCATTAGACACCTTAAATCCAACTAAATTCACTTTACCACCGGAAAAACTATCTATACTACACACTGATGGATATTTAATTAACTTAGCTATTTCCATTGCTGCAGCTTTTTCTGGATTTATTACTAAATCTATTCCTACTGCTTCAGTTAATAAGGTTATATCTTCATCATAATCTGGAGTTCTAACTCTAGCTACAGTATATTTAACTCCTAACTTTTTAGATGCTAAAGAACAAAGCATGTTTAACTCATCACTATCTGTTACTGAAATTAATAAATCAGCACCTCTTATTCCCGCTTCGTCAAGAACCTTTAAACTAGTACAGTTTCCTTTAACACACATTACATCTAAATTATTATTAATTTGTTCTAAAGCTCCATCCTTATTATCTATAATAGTTATATTATCTCCGTCCATAGATAAGTATTTTGCTAAGGTATATCCTACTTTACCTGCACCGACTATAATAATGTTCATGTTAATTCTCCTTGTTACCTAATCTTAGTCATATGTGTAATAAATCAATTATACCTTACAAATAAAAATAATAATAGTGATTAAATCTAGTAAAAATAATATTTAAAAAAACTTTAAATTTAGGTGAGAATTATTTTTATTTTAATATTTTCTACAACATCACAAAGAAGCCACCTACAATAAAACATTATAGATAGCTTCTTTTTAAAAAGATAAAATATCTGTATATTTATAATATTACTTAGATTTCTTATTTTTTATATTTATATCAAAAAAATCTAAATCATTAATATCGTCAATTTGCCTTATTTCATCTAATATCCATCTCTTTTCATTTTTTATAAATTTCCAGTACTCTTCAAAATGAGTACGTCTATATTTATTACCTTCTATTACTTCATTTGTTTCCTCTTTTATTGTATAATCGATTGATTTTGCTTTTATATGAACCCATAAAGAATCTTCATTAGTTCCATCTTGATCCTGCAATGCAATAGGAATAGCGCTTATTAACTTCATTTTTTCTAGGATGTTTTTTTCTTTTCTTACTTTCATCCATTCTGTTTTTGATTTATGCCTTATGTATAACTTTTCACTCATATACTCTTTAGCTAAATCTTGATTCCTTTCCATCCAGGCAACTTGAACTTTATAAAAAGCTTCTTCTATATCATTCTTTATACTATTATAATCCCAATTATAATCATTCTTAGATAAATTCTTAATAGCCGAAATACTTTTTGCTTTCTTTTTACTAAGTCTTACCTTTAAAACAATTGTTCCTGCTGATCCAACAATAGCAAACATGCCAAGATTAATTATTGAAGTGATTGGATTACTTCTTCCTCTATAACTTCCACTTGGTGAACCTCCATGAGAGGAACTATGGCTTCCACCTCCACCGCCACCGCCACCGCCTCCACCACCGCCTCCTCCACCGCCAGCTCTAGCATAAGCAACTAATGGTCCATTAACAACCAAAATCACCATTATTATTGCTGAAAATCTTTTTAGAAAATTACTAACTTTAAATTTCTTCATTACTCTCTCCCCTTTAAGTGTTTAAATTTTATTAATTACTTTACATAAAAGGATTTAAAGCAAAACTTTAAATCCTTTTTAATCTAAGCGAAAACTTTATTTCTACTATATATCTTAAATCCAGTATCCTCTATTAATGTAAATATACTTGAAGTTATAAAGTAAATTCCAACTCCCACAGGTGCTTTTACAGTTATAGCTAATCCAAATATCAACATAGGAATAATAGATTTTATACTTATCGGTTCTTCATTAATATTAAAAATCTTAAAATAAGAAATTATACTTGGTAATATAGAAACTATTGTATAAATCAAAGGAACAATAAATTTATCATCTGTGCTACCAATATTCATAACCCAAGGAATTAACATTGTCATAGATTCAAATTGAAGCCTTGTTATAGACATATATAACCCAGATACTACTGGTAACTGCAATAATGAAAGAAAGCATCCAAACATTCCTTTAGAATTATTTAAATAAAGCTTATTTAATTCCTCATCTTGTCTTCTTTTATTATTTTTATACTTTTTCTTAACAATCTCTACTTGCTTAGAAAAATTTATTTGCTTTTTCATAGAAATTCTTTGCTTTATAGAAAAAGGTAACATCAATAGCTTTACAGTTACTGTTATCAATACTATAGCTATCCCCCAATCCCCTGTTATATTAAAAGCAAACTCTATCATAGATTTAAATATATTTATAATGATGTCCATAAAAATCCTCCTAATTATTTAAATAATTTGAAATTAATTTATAAGACATCCTTTTAAAATAAAGTACAGTACCGCCATATATCTATTTTCTCATAGGTCTTATATCCATCAGCATTTAAAATCTTGGAAAAATCTAATCTTTCTTTATTAATCAAATTATTGAAAATTGCTTTATTAAATTTCTCCTTATTTCTATAAACATAGCCTTTAAAACATATATATATGTAAGTTGCAATACTAAAAATAAAAACTAATTGAATCAGATATATCATATCAAATTTCATATATTCTCACCCCTATGAGTTATATTATAACTCATTATATGTTATCGCGTATCAACTGTCAATACATGGAACAAATTTAAATAACTTTTATTTACACTTTTTAATACCTTCTAAATAAAATAATAACTGGAATCATTTTTTTATTTTAAAATTGATTCCAGTTATTATTAGAAAATCTGCTGTTAGTATATAACAACAATACCTATGTGCTTCTAATTCTAATTATTGTTTCTTATTAAGTATTTTCTCTGATAAGTCTAGAAAGTATAGAAAAATGGAAATGGTGGGACAAAATAAGGATATCCTAATAGAGCCAATGCAGCTAAATTTCCAAGTGGAAAACCTTTCCTCCTAAAACGTCTAAATCTTCTTCTTGGACGACCGACACCTGGGAATTGTCGTTGTTGATTAGATTCATTTTCATCTTCTGGTTCCATAACATCTTCTCCAACTAACACTATAACACGATCTCTATCTACATCCTCAATAATTCCGTCAATTGTACTTCCATCTGTCAGTGTAATAATAACGTGAAAAGACATAAGCCTTTTACATTTATCGTGTAATGGTTGTAAGTCTCTGTAATAATCAATTCTTTCCAAAGACATTTTTTATCAACTCCTTTCATGACTATGATATTCACCTATAGGTGCAACTGTACCATAGTAGTCACCAAAAAGTGAGAATAATTCGAACATTTTAGAAGTTGCTATATGCTTCCACTTATCTGCATTCCAAGAAATAATATTTTCTGCACTATCAACTTTTTGTATGTCTTTATATGATAATATAAAAATAACTAATACCCTTATCAAATTAATAAGTTTATTAGTCATTTTTATACTATCATTTTTATCTATTTATTACCTTACCTTGTAATCCTTCTATTACATCTAAAGTCTTTTCATGCAATGATTCATCAAAGCTAGCACAAAGACTTCCATCAACTACTACTTCTGCATTTCTAAATTGTGATTGGAACATCACTACATTGCTTATTACACATATATTAGTAACTACTCCAACTATCTCTATTTCAGTAATATCCTCACCTATTTCGTTTGCAAGTTTAATCATATCACTTGGTGCCATTCCAAATCCGTATTTTTCGTAATGAATCGTATTTTCTCTATTTGAGAACTCTTTTAACCTACCATATAGTTCATGACCTTTAGTACCTTTTATACAATGAACAACTGGCAAGTTTTTTCCTTCTCTAGTATCTAAATAATTATCTAAATGAGTATCATATGTGAATAACACCTTGTTATTCTCCTTTATATATTCATTTACTTTATTATAAATTCCATTTTCTAAAGATATAGCTTTCTCAAATCCCAATGCCCCATCAACAAAATCCTTTTGATAATCAATAACTACTAATAATTTTTTCATCTTAAATTCCTCCCCAATTTTATTATTATTTTCAAGTGTTGTTATATCTATCCTTACTATTAATTTAATACTATTATTTTATCATAATAACTTAATAATAAATATATTTCTCTATTTCATTTTCAATCTCTTGAAGAATATTCTAAACTAAATTATAAAAAATATGGGGAGATTATTTGTGTAAAGCATTATTTATTCTAAAATCCATAAAGATTTTCACCTTAATTTTTTCATTCTTTCATTTCTTAATTATTTAATTAAAAATATTTCTATCTACTTTAAACTATTGATAGCCCACCATCTACCACAATATGTTGTCCTGTTACATAACTTGATGCATCAGAAGAAAAATATAAAATAGTTCCATTCAACTCACCTTTTTTTGCAGGTCTAGATGCTGGACAAAGTGTATTATAACTCTTTAAAAATTCTTGTGATTTAAATAAAGTATCTTCAGTCATTTCAGATTCAAATAACCCTGGGCAAACAGAATTCACTGTTATACCAAATTGAGCATAAGATGCAGCCATACCTTTTGACAATCCTAAAACTGCTGCTTTAGAAGCATTATAAGAATGTCTAATAAATACATCCGCTTTATCTGCTAATAACGCATTTATTGAACTAACGTTAACTACTTTTCCGTAATTTTGCTTTTTCATAACTGGAATAACATATTTACTAACTAAATAAATACCTTTCACGTTAGTATCCATACTCTTATCCCAATCTTCTTCGCTAAGGGTATCTACACCACCACGTACTGCGATTCCTGCATTATTTAATAATATATCAATTCTTCCAAATTTATTAATTACAGCTTCTATTGCAGCTTTCACTTCCTCTTCATTAGTGACATCACATTTAACTGCAATGGATTCTACTCCTAAAGCTTCTATTTCTTTTGCTAAACTTTCTATTTTTTCAACTCTTCTTGCTAAAACACAAACATTTGCACCTTCTTTAGCATATGCTATTGCGGCATCCCTTCCAAGTCCACTTGATGCACCTGTAACTACTGCAATTTTTCCCTTTAAATCAAACATATTTATACCTCCCATATTTTTAATGTACTAATTTATTTATACATTTAATTATAAAGTTCTTTATATAAAAGTATTCCTTATAGTTTATGTAAATATTTCTTTTTTTATTTAGTATCAATTCAATCAATACAGAAAGCAACTTACAAACAAATAAAATAAGAGCTGTTACAAACAGCCCTTTAATAAAAAACCTATAATGTTAAATTAAAACTAAACAACATCTCAATTTTAATCTTATTTATTAATAATATGTTTTAAATCTATAATAGCATTTATTTTAAGCCCATTTTCTTCTAAAGAAATTGATTTCAAATTAATTCCTTTAAAATTATCCTTATATACTATTGCATCTCCTTTATCGAACTCTACATTTACTTCTCCATCTTCAGGAAACCAATCTTTCACAAAACTTTTTAAAACTAAATTAACTATCCAATTTGATATTCTTAAATCTAAGCACTTTACTTCATCTATTGTTATTACCAAATCTTCATCACTATTAACACTTGGCTTAATCTTTACTTCAATTGGTGTTTTTAAGTCATTTGAAATTTCATAATTTACATAAATACTGATATAATCATCATCTATTCTTACATTAACATCTTTCATTTTTTCGTTATTAGTTTTTTCTAAAAAATAATCCATTCCATTTAATATAGTTTCTTCTGAAGCAAATAATTCTCCCTTAACTCCTATTGGATTATTTATCACTTCTATATTATTAGCTTGAAGTCCAGATATTGAACTTATAAAATTTAATATTTCATTTTCATTTTTATTTTCTGTTTCTGCCATATTATTTATCTCATTATTATCCTTATTAATATTTTCACTTTTGTTTTTATTGATTTTATTAAGGGATATAACTGTAACTATAAATATAATTAAAACAGAAACTATAGAAGCAATTATTATAGATAACTTCTTATTCATTTTTATCCTCCTTAAAACTATTTATATACTATATTATTTCTTTTGTGTTAATGCTTATTAACTTAGTAATACTGTTATTATATTTTGTATTAACTTAAGTATCCATATTATAAATAAAAATTATAGTAAATGAATCAAATTTATTTTTGATAAGTTACCTTATATTACTTGCTATAGCTTTTATATAAAAAATCTTTTATTTTTTTCTATATATTATATAATATTAACATGATATCTATTGAGAGGGGTTTAGTTTTATGAATAATACGCTAACTGAAGAAAATATAAAAAAATTAAGAGAAGAATTAGAATATAGAATGACAGTAAAAAGAGCTGAAATTGCAAAAGAAAAAGCAATAGCCGCTGCACATGGTGATAGATCAGAAAATGCAGAGTATAAAGAGGCTTGTGCAAACTATAGAGAAAATGATAATAGAATTCAATACTTATTAAACATGATTTCAACAGCAACTGTTATAGATGATGAAGAAATTGATAAATCTGCTTTAGGAATAAATAGTAAAGCTAAAATTAAGTTTATAGAAGACGATTTTGAAGATGTTATAACTTTAGTTACTGTTATGGATTCAGACCCTGAAAATATGTGCATAAGCATAGAATCAGATCTTGGGTTAGCTTTAAAAGGCAAGAAAGTTGGAGATATTGTTGAAGTTGAAGCTCCTGAAGATAAATATACAGTTGAAATATTAGAAATTTTATAATAGCAAAAGTGCCTGTAGCACAAATATAAAGGCTACGATAAATAGATATGTTCCATAAGCTAAATAGTTAAGCAAAACTAAGGCCTAGTAGTTCTTCCTTCGCCAAGTGCTTCTAATTGCTCGCTATATGCTTATTCCACAGTCTATTTATCTTCGCCAACTATATTCTGCCACTTTACACAGTTAAATTTAGAATTGTATTCGATATTATATAAAAATCGGAAAGTTAATACATATCATTATGTTTAAGTCGCAATTTATAACAATTATTCTTCATAAATCATCTTTTTTGTCATTCCACCATCTATGATAATATTTGCTCCATTTATAAAATCATTTTCTTCTTCACATAAAAACAAACATGTTCTTAATATATCACTTGGCTTTCCTACCCTACCTGATGGATGTTGTTTATGGTCTATTTCTCTAAGATATTCATAATTATCTACTTGTATCCATCCAGGGCTTATAGCATTTACAGTTATCGGTGTATTTGATAAAGATATAACTAAACTATTAGTTAAGGAAACAATTCCACCTTTTGATGCTCCATATGCTTCCCAATCTGATTCATTTTGATTATATCTAGTTGAAGCTATATTTATAATTCTTCCAAAGCTTTGACCCTTATTTGCTTTCACAAATTCTTTGCAACAAATAAAGCTTCCCCTTAAATTTGTATTTATAACATTATCGAATTCTTCTATGTTAATATTAAATATTGATTTACTATATGAACTTATCGCTCCATTATTTATCAATATATGAATAGCTCCATATTTTTCAATTGCTTTAGCAAAAACATCTTTTATTTCATTTTCATTTTTTAAATCTGCTTTATAAAATTCAATATTTTCATTATTATATTTAGCATCTAAAATATCTACTGCAATTACTTTAAATCCTTTATCAGCAAAACCTTCTGCTAAGTGGTATCCTATTCCTTTTGCTGCTCCTGTAATTAATGTAACTTTCATATAACCATACACCTCCATACTAACTTATAAGTTCACAACTTCAAAGCCATATATTCACATATTTATCTGAATGTATACTATAAAATTTAAAGTAAAAGATATCTTTAATCTAATGTATTTAAAGATATCTACAATTTATCTTACTTTAAATTCTTAATTCCCTCTTCTAATATTTTTAGTTGAAGTAAAGTTTGCTCATCTGTTATAGTTTTATCTTTATTATTTACTATTGCTTCATATAAATCATCATATACTCTTCCATAATCACCATTAACAGATTTAACTTTTTCCTCATGGATTGTTCCTTCATCATCCATATATGTTAATGTTCCATAATGATTAAAGGTATCAACTCCAAAATCCTTATTTGTTGGCATATAAAACATCTTTAAATGCTCTTCTTGTCTATCTTTAGTTTCTTTTACAAAGCATCCTTTTTTACCATATAAAACAAAGCTAGGTCTTTCTTTTATTCTAAAGTAACTAGATTTAACAGATACTTTTAATACTCCATAATATAAATCCAAATCAAAATAGTCATTCATTCTACCTGTTCCTAGTAATTGTCTAACATCATAATTAATTTTATCTGGTTCTCCAAAATAACTTATAACTTGATCTAATGTATGACAAGCATGACCATATAAATATGAATCATAAGGTGAAAAACTATTAGTTGATTCTGGCACCTCTGGACGATAATAATCAAAATGCATCTCAAGCTCTAGCAAATCCCCAAGCTTACCTTCTTCTATTACCTTTTGAACTGTTAAAAAGTCACTATCAAACCTTCTATTTTGATATGCTTGAACTATTAGCCCTTTTTCCTTTGCTAAGTCAAATATTTCTTTTGCTTCATCATAAGTTTTCATAAATGGCTTTTCAACTAAACAATGCTTGTTATGCTCCAATACTAATTTTGCGTAATTATAATGACTATCTTGCCTTGTACAAACTACGATTAATTGTATATCTTTATCATTTAATAATTCATCTAGGTCAGATGTATAATTTACTCCTTCTATTCTATCCCAAGCTTCATTTTTGGGATTTCTTTGATATATTGTCTTTATATTTATATTTTTTCTTTGTAAAACAAATGGTAAATGATATCTATTAGTACTTTTACCATTTCCTATATAACCAATTGTAAGCATATTTCTCCTCCGTAAAATTTATATTTTATTTAAATTATATCATTTTTTTAGAAACTTCTATATTTTTATTATTTATTCTCTTGATTTCTTAACTTCCTCAATATATTCCCATGTTATTCCATAATCCTTTGATTGATATAATGCACTAGAATTCCCATTATAATCTCCATCAGCACCTTGACCAACTAATACATTTAAAACTCCATTTTCTTCATAAGGCATTTCAGGAAAATCAAATGGAGAAATAACACTTCCATTATCAAGAGTTACCTCTATCTTAGGAATATCTATTACTTCAAAAGATAAACCTCCATCTTCAGTACGATATAGTTCACCATAACTACCACCACTATGTGATAAAGCTATAAAGCCAAGCTTCTCATTTATAAAGGCTACTCCTGATGCTCCTCCACCTCTTCCCTTAAATGGATCTTCATTTATAATATCCCATGTATCTCCCCCATCCTTAGTTCCTTCTAAAGAATAAAAGCTACTACCTGCTGCTGCCCCAACAACTCTTAATTTATATCCAGTACTGTCGGATAAATAGAATTCTTTATCTTCACTATTTGCTGTACTCACAGGTTTTCTATTTTCAGTTTTATTTAGCTTATCGCCTTTTATATTATTTAAATCTTTCACTAAGTTATATCTAATAGGAGTATAAATATCCTCTTTTCCTGGCACATATACAGAAACTGTATAGCCTATTATTTCAGAATTTATTTCATCTGGTGACTTTGTATTACCCTCTTTATCTATATAAACAACCCCTTCTTTATTAAAACCAAAGCTTCTTTTTCCATAATAAAGAATTCCAAACTTATTTTCATTCCATTTACTTACTGTATCTTTAATCGGAATAACTTTCAATGTTTTAATTAATGGTTCTAGAAGTTTATCCTCATTAAAATCTGCATTAACATATCCATTTAAAGATATACTTATCTTTTTAGACTTATTACTGTCATACGAAATTAAATAACTTTCTAATTCATCTTTATCATTCTTTCCATAAAGAAAGCAATAAAAAGACTGAATTGTTCCTTCCAAATCAAACTCAAGACTAAAGTCATCAGAAAGATATAAAGTTTCTGGCATATGAAGCTTGTCATTAATATCATTAAATAGGCCTTCTATACCATCTTCATAAATATTATTATGTTCTAGTTTTATTTCTTTTTTATGACCTAAATCATATAAAACCCATGAAAGCTTTCCTCTAAAGTTGGTTGCACTATGATATATTTTTGCCCCATAAAATAATGTTGTAATAACTATAATAATTATTGCTATATATGTCCAAATTGTTTTTAAAGAAGATTTATTCAATGTACTTACATAATTATTTATAGAGTCCCTTATATTTTTTATTTCATAAGGAGTCTTATTCCTCATATTTAAAACTAAAATTTCTCTATTTTTAAATTCTATATAAGCATATTTATTATTTATTTTAAACAATTTAATTTCTTCAAAATCAAATCTTATTTCTGTATCTTTTAAAATTATTATACTATCACTGTAAAATATATAATTATCTATAATACGCCCTGAAGAAATCATGTATCTCCGCCTAGTCATGTCAATTAAATATATAATACATGACAAAAAGAATATCATACATATTTTTAAAATTGTAATATTATGATTAACTCTTCCAAATCTACACAAAGTATAAAATTCATATAGTGATATCAAATATACTATTACAAATATTGGATTAATTATCATTGATAAAAATGTTCTAAACATTATTATTGCTTTATACTTTTTCATTTAAATTTTCCTCCTTCTTAAATATTGTTAATATAGATAAATTATACACTATTATCTATAACTTAAATCAATTTTATATTTCAAATCCATGCTTGTCTCCTTACTATCAACTTCAGATTGTAATTGCTTATCTTCAAAATACTGATAATATTAAAATAATCATATAATAATTAATCTTTCAAATTCATATTAATCATTAAATATTATAAAAATCAAAAAAGCTCCTTAAAACATATATTAAAATATGATTAAGGAACTTTTATTACTATTTATATAATTTTATAAATTATATTCTCTTGGTGGATTTCCTGAAAAATCTGATATTACAGCCTTAACTTCTTGAAGATAAAATATTTCGAAAATTGGATTTTCAGCATTTTTATATAAGGATTTAACAAGGCTGCTAGATTCTATAACTTCCCTTTTTATATCTAAATCATTTGAAAATACTACTTTCCCATTTAGTCTAAGCCACTCAAATTTAGGGCTTGATGCACATACTTCTACATAAGGATTATTCTTAATTTCATTAAACACATCCTTTTTATTATTTGTACAAAAATATAGCTTTCCTTCCTTTTCAAGCATAAATTGAAATGGACGTACTTTCGCCTTTCCATCTAAACCTACAGTTGCAAAATATTGAACTGGATTTTCTTTTAAAAATTCTACTACTTCATTCATCTTAAATTAACCCCCATTAATTTATTATAATTTTCCCTTGCAATATAATAATAAATTCAATAATATCAATTGTATAGTAAGCACTTGAAAGTGCTATAGTATCTATTTAGATACTATTGAAGGGGGATGTACATTATATGAATAAAAAACTACCGGCTTGTCCTGTTGAAGTTACACTACAACTTATTGGAGATAAGTGGAAGGTATTGATTATACGTGATTTACTTACTGGAACAAAAAGATTTGGGGAATTAAAAAAATCTTTAGGTACTATAACCCAAAAAGTTCTAACTTCAAACCTCCGCTCAATGGAAGAAAGTGGGCTATTAATCAGAAAAGTTTACGCTGAAGTTCCACCAAGAGTTGAATATACTTTAACAGAACTTGGACATAGTTTAAAACCTATATTAGATTCTATGCTTGAATGGGGGGCTGACTATAAAATTAATTACTTTAAAAATGTGGATACCTAATAACTAGAAACGGGGTCGCGAAACGCGACTCCCTTTGCTTATTTAATCTCTATTTCTTTCTTATCGGTATCAAAACTTCAAATTTTGAATTTTCAAGATCATTATTTAAATAAACTTCTATTATGGCATACTATTAATATATAAACTTATTTTATGATTAACATTTAAAATACCTATTTCTAGTTTAAACAAGAAAAGTCTATAATAACTATATTATTTCACTTAGGAAGAAGGTTTTATTATGAGTATTAAACTTATATGCATTGACATGGATGGAACACTTTTAATGGATCAACATAATGTTTCAGAGGAAGATAAAAATGCAATTAAATATGCCATAAAGAAAGGTGTTCATGTTGCAATTACTACAGGAAGGGTTTATAACTGTGCTAAGCTTTATTCAGACTTAATAGGATTAACTACGCCTATTATTGCTTCTAATGGTGCATTTATTGGTGGTAGTGATGGAAAAGAAATATATAATAACCCTTTAAATATTTATGATGCTGAAAGTTTCCTAGAAATTTCTAAAAAATATAATTTATTTTCATATTTAACAGCTAATTTTGGAATTGTTTCTATGGAAGATTTACCTGAAAATAATATTTATAAAATATTAAATAAAACACTTAAGGAAGAAGATAAAATTAAATTAGAGGTTTTAAATAATATTCATGATATTTATAAATTATATGATGGTCAAATTTTAAAAGGAGTCTGCATAGAAAAAAATGACACTGCTAAGTTATTAAAAGCTAAAGAGGAACTTAAAGAAAAATGTCCTAACTTAGAAATAGTTTCTTCTTGGAATGATAATTTTGAGATTATGAAAAAAGGTAGTTCTAAGGGAGAGGCCGTAAAATATCTTACAAAATATTTATCCTTAGATAGAAGTGAAGTTATGTGTATTGGTGATAGTGAAAATGATCTTTCTATGATTGAGTTTGCTGAAGTTGGGGTTGCAATGGGAAATGCTATTGATAAAGTTAAAGAAGCTGCAACATTTATTACGGAATCTAATACAAATGCAGGTGTCGCTAAAGCAATAAGAAAATATGTATAATAATATTGCCTGATATTTAAAGTAACCCTATATATACATTATTTATTAGTAATAATCTCACCAGTATGATAATATTAACTAGACTAAATAAATCTAAAATACAATTTAATTTATCCAAATGGATTAAGATGGAGGCAATAATGGCTGTAAACCAAAACACAAAAAGAAATTTTCATTATAATAATATAGAAAAGAAAGATAAGAACTTTATGTATCAAAATCTTGAAAAAAGTAATTGTTATAACTGTAATTTTGCTGGTTCAAACTTTGATTATGTAAATTTTAGAGGAGCACACTTTAAATCATCTAGCTTTATGAAATGTAGTTTTAAATGGTCTGAATTTATAGGAACAAATTTTAGAAAGAGTAATTTTAAAAATGCAATTTTTGAAAACACCATATTTGACTCCGTTAAATTACAAGATGTTGACTTTAAAGATGCAAAATTTATAAATACTATATTTGTATCAACAGATATAGGTAAAGCTAAAAATTTAGATATTAATAATACTGAAATAAGAATTTTTGATGAAATGCCTAAAATAGAAATAAGTGAAGAACTTAAAAATGCTGCTTTTAATACTTTCAATAATAAATACATAAAAACTTCAAGAATTCTAGACACAAAAGATGGGGATCTTAATTACTTAAACATTATGATTCTTTTAGAAAACTTTAATGAAGAAACATTAATTAAAGGGTTAAATTATATTACTAATGAATTAGATAGAGATTTTTATACTCTAAGTTATATAATAAAACTTATTAAAAATATGCCAGAATCTGAAAAATAATAAATCTTAAATAATAATTTTTTTAAAAGGGGCTCGCGTTTCGTTAGCCCCTTTGTGATTAATCTATAAATGTTACAACTTCTTCTAATGCTTTACGTGGTGGCTGTTTTGGAGTATTATCCTCAGGTACACCTAAAGCGACCATAGACATAAGCTCGTAACCATATTTATTAAAGTTAATTAAACTTTCAATTTCACTTTTTGCATGTGTAGGTCCTGTCATGTAACAAGTTCCATATCCCATTTCTGTTGCTGCAAGCAATATATTTTCCACTGCTGCTCCTATTCCTTGAGCTGCTGATTGTGGTGATAATAATACATCTAAAACTTCTTTTGGTGCATTATTTTCTTTTAATATCTTATATTCTATCATTTTATATTCACTACCATATACTAATATCACAACAGGCGCATTTTTAAAACATGTATAATAGTTTATTACACTCATATGTCTTTTAAAATCTTTTTCATTTTTTGCAAGTTGTCCAATTCTTTCATGGCTTTTAGTAACTATATTAGCTACTTCATCTATTACTTCTTTATTCTGTAATACAACAAAGTGCCAGTTTTGTTGATGCTTTGGAGATGGTGCATAAGTCCCTGCCTTTATTATTTCTAATATATCTTCCTTTTTTACTGGTATGTCCTTAAACTGTCTTATACTTTTACGATTATAAATAAAATCCAAGTTTGTCATTAGCTATTTCTCCTTATAAACTTTAATACTACTGAAATTATAAATAAAAAGGCATTTCACGTCAACTTTTTAGGATACATACTACTCTTATTAAATACGCATTAAATTTAAAAATTACTCTAGCAATAGATATATAAGTTGCTTTTCTCTTTCTGATAACTTAATTCCACGATCTCCTACAATAGTATTTTATAATTCCATCTATAGTTATTTTTACTAAACTATAATAAATTTTCTTTTATCCATGATGATGGTGACATCTTCCTGCTCCACATTTTCTATGATGGCAACTATGTCCTTGATGCCCCTCTCCACAATTGTCATCATCCTCACCTATATTATTTAGTGATTCAAGATTCTTATTTACTTTGTTTATAATACCTAACATTTTTTCTTTTTCTTCAACAGTTAAGCAATTAAATATTGAATTTGATAAATTATCATTTATATTTTCAACTTCTTCTAATGATGACTTTCCAGCTTCAGTTAAATAAACATGCATAATTCTACGATCCTTTTCATCTTGCTCACGTTTAATTAATGAATTCTTTTCTAAACTAAAAAGCATTTCTGTCATTGATGATGGTCTCATATCAATCATTTCTGCTAAATCTCTTTGTATAATTCCATCATTTTCTGAAATTAAAGCTAATAACCTCATTTTCCCATGATGAATCCCATCTTTTGATTTCATTGCTTTATGTCTACTTCTGTGCATATATCTATTTAACTTTTGCATAGCATCATATAATTCACTTGAATTTTTATCTGTCATTTTAATTCCTCCAAACTATTTTAAATTACTTAGGCACCTAACTAATTTTAGTATATGCTACTATTTCCATAAATGTTAACAAAAATATTTAGGTTCCTAACTATTTTTGTATTTTTAAAATATCTTAAATAAAATATATGTTTAACAGATAAACAAAAATAATAATTATAAATTACGAATATAAATGCTACGATAACTTATATTCTGCCACTTTACACAGTTAAATTAGGAATTAGCCTCATTAATGATATGCATTAAATTGGAGATTTTATTATAATGAGAAACTACAAGTTAATACATATCATTATGTTTAATTCTCAATTTATAACTAATTTTAAAGTTTTTTAATCCATTCTACTGCTAAATTAAACCAAGTAGATACATGATCATTGATGTGTTCACTTTGCCCATTCATAGCAGTAAGTTCTTCACAAAGACTTAATCCATGTACACCGCTTGGATATATATGAAGTTCAAAAGGTACATTATTAGCTGCTAATGAATTTGCAAAAAATAAAGAGTTTTGTACTGGAACTGCTCCATCATCAAAAGTGTGCCATAAGAATGTTTTAGGTGTATTTTTTGATACTAATTTTTCTAAAGAAAGTTTTTCTCTTTCACCTTCACTTGTATTTTCTCCTAATAAATTATCAAAAGAACCTTTATGAGCAAATTCACCACTAGTTATAACTGGATAACAAAGTATCATTGCATTTGGTTTTATATCATCTTTGCTTAATCCTAAAGTTTCCTCTAAAATTTTATTATCCCATAAAACTCCTAAACTTCCTGCAAGATGTCCACCTGCTGAAAATCCACATACTATAATCTTATTACTATCAACATTCCACTCTTCACCTTTACTACGAATATAATTAACAGTAGCTGCAAGTTCTGTTAATGCTTTAGGAAATTTATTTGGAGCAACACTATATCTTAAGACAACCACATTGAACCCTTCTGCAATAAATTTAAATGCAACTGGTTCCGCTTCTCTATCAGATGTTCCTACATATCCCCCTCCTGGGCATATAATTATAGTTTCTCTTTTCTTATTTATATTAATTTCTTCACTATTTTCTGGAATATAAGTACTCATTATAGCATTGCTATCTTTTAATTTACTTGAAATATCCCTTAGATTTATTCTCTCATATATCATCTCTAACTCCCCTTTTATAATATCTATTTTATTTTCATATTAATTATATATCTTTTACTTTATTTTTTAAATGTATATATTTTATATTAATAATAATTCTTTTATTGACCTTACGCCTTTAATTACATAAATATATTTATACAGCTTTAATTTAAAATAAGGCCTATCACAGAAGATGTAAAATTAAGGATACATTATTTCCATTTATTGTAGAATTATATTTCAAATAAATGTATAATTAAAATATATATTATCGCGCAATTGTAATTTATTACGAATTTAATAAAGGGATTAATAATATGAAATCTATAGTTTATAAAAAACGAATAACATTTTCTATAATACTGTGTCTGTTAACTATGTTGTTATACGCATATTTACATAGTCGTTAACTTATATATGTTATTTGGTTAGTCATACCTATTTTTGCTTTTTTGAATAGAACGATATTAGGTAATAGAGTTAATTTGACCAACAAAGAAAAAATATTTTTAGTAGTTAGTTATATAGCAATACTTGTTGTATTTATATTCTTAACTTATAGCATGACAGTTAATAAAATTATTAATAACTAATTTGCAATTTGAGTTGGCTTGATTGCGATGTTGAGTTAAAAAAATAGCATATATATAAGCATTTACAAGTGGTTTAAACTTGGTTAAAGTTAAATATATGCATCTCAATATCGCAATCAATTACTAGAACGAAGTCGCTAAAAGCTGCCGCCCCGTATGGGGATTCAAAAATTCACGACCATGTTTTAAATTTATAATTTATATAATTCACTTAATATTCTGCAGTTCGTATTTGGAAAATTAAGGTTATATCTTGTTTTAGTATATAGCATCCCCCTCCCCATAATCAAGTGCTTATTTACTTTTACTTTTATTTATGGTGGGGAAGCGCTTCTGGGCATGATTTTCTCTATTTTTATTAAATTTCCATTCTCACATTTACTACACTTACCTATATTTATTCCTGTTAATTTAAAAAATAGCTCCGCTGACGATAGATTCTCAAAATCTTTTGGTTTAATCCTAAAGATCTCTATGCAGCGCTTAAATTTTAGTTTTTTATTTCTATTTCCTAGAATACCGTAATGTCTTATTTTTACAAATCTATCTGGTAATACATGCATTGAAAATCTTCTGATAAATTCTTCTGGTTTTAAGGTCATTACTTTTTCTTTATTTTTATCTCTATAATCTCTCCACTTAAATATAACTTTTTCTTCATCAACTTTAATAATTCTATTATCTGATATTGCTACTCTATGAGTGTATCTACCTAAATATTGCAATACATATTCCGCACTACTGAAAGGTGCTTTACTATAAACAATCCATTCTTTTTTGTATAAATTATCTTTAAATACATTAAAGACTTCTTTAAATTGAAATTCTTTAATACTGTTTGGAAATTTCATCTTATTATTTTTGTAAAGTTCATTTAAATAAAATAAATATTTTCCTCTAAATTTTCTTGAAAGCACCTTCACCGGAATAAAGAATTTCTTCTTTGACTTTATCCATTTACTGTTGTCTGTACTTAATCCCCCACCGGGTACTATACAATGTATATGAGGATGAAACATTAAGTTTTGACCCCAAGTATGCAAAATTGTTGTAAATCCTATATCAGCATTTAAATATTTCTTATCCTTTGCTAATTCTAGCAAAGTTTCGGAAACAGCTGAAAAAAGGATAGAATACATTTCTTTTTGATTAAATAAAGTTAAAGAATTTAATTGTTCTGGTATAGTAAAAACAATATGAAAATAGTGAGTTGGTAACAACGATTGACTTCTCTCATAAATCCATATTTCTTTAGCATAAGACTGACACTTAGGGCAATGACGATTTCTACAAGAATTATAGGAAACCTTTGTTTCTCCGCACTGGTCGCACTCATATACATGGCCGCCAAGCGCAGCAGTTCTACAATCTTTAATAGAATATAATGCTTTTAGAATATTAGATGGTAATTTTTTTGATTTAGTATAAGATTCACCGTGTAATTCCATAATATGTTGAAGTGAATTCATGAAACTACTCCAATGTATCTAATGGATTCTTTATATTTAATGTTTTATAATCTCTTACATGTAAATATATTGAGGTTGTTTTCATATTTGAATGTCCCATTAAAGCTTGGATAGTTACTAAATCAACACCATCATTCATTAGATGGGTGGCGAAAGAATGTCTTAAAGTATGTGGAGTAGCTTTTTTACTTATTCCTGAATTTTTCACAGCTTTTTCAATTGCACTTTGAACTCCACGACTAGTTAGCTTTTTCTTTGTTTGTCTTGATATAAATAAGTAATCATTAGGAGAGTAATTTTTATATCCAAACTTCTTCCAATACAGTCTTAATAACTCTAAGTTTTTCTGTGATAATAAAGTATATCTTTCTTTGTTTCGTTTGCCATTTCTAACTCTAATTTTCATTTCAGCACTTATAATATCAGATATTCTTAAATTTATAACTTCGCTAACGCGTAAGCCGGCAGAATATATGGTTGATAATATTGCTTTATGCTTTAAATAAGTAGTAGATTCCAATAAAAGTTTTACTTCTTTCTTAGTTAAATAATTAGGTAAATTTTTATCATATCTAAGCCTTGGAACTCTTAAATCACTCCAGGATCTTTCAAGTGTCACAACATAAAAGAATTTTAGAGTACTATTGATATAATTTACGGTCCCTCTGCATAATTTTCTAACATTAATGCAATAATCTAGATATTGGATAATTTCCTTTTCACCTAACATTTCAGGTGATTGATTATAGAATTTAGAAAAACATCTCATAGTACAGACCATATTTTTAATAGTATCTTTACTACGACCACGAAGTTCTAAATCCTTAATCATTTTTTCAATTTTTTGATACATTTTATCACTCCTTAAAAGGTGTATAAAATGTGAGAAGTGAAGATTCCTTGAGAAAGAAACTTCACTTCTTATTTTTTCCATATAAAATTAAGTTTAATCACTGCCATCTGCCGTCGCTTTTAGCGATTTAGTTCTATTAAACTATTACGAATTAAAAGTGGATAAATTTATTTATCCACTTTATACTTTCCATTATCAATAGCAGTTTAAAACAGAGCCTAGATTTTTAATTATATTTCTTATGCTCCTTCATTTAAGAATTTATACTGTGTCATGTATAAGTCATAGTAGCTACCTTTATTATTTAGTAACTCATTATGGCTACCTACTTCTTCTATTCTTCCATCATTTATAACCATAATTTTGTCACAATCTCTTATGGTAGATAATCTATGTGCTACAACAAAGGATGTTCTTCCATGAAGCAGTTTTTCTATTCCTTCTTGTACTAATTTTTCTGTTTCTGTATCTATATTAGATGTTGCTTCATCTAATATTAATATTCTAGGATTTGCAAGTAATGCTCTTGCAAATGATACTAACTGCCTTTGTCCTAAAGATAATCTTGTACCTCTTTCATTTACTTCTGTGTTATATCCATTTTCTAATTTTAAAATAAATTCATGAGCATTAACTGCCTTTGCTGCATTTATAACTTCTTCATCAGTTGCATCCAATCTTCCATATCTTATATTTTCCATTATAGTTGTTGAAAATAAAAATGTATCTTGAAGCATTATTCCCATTTGACTTCTTAAAGACTCTAAATCTACATTTTTTATATTCTTTCCATCCACTAAAACCTCTCCAGATGTAGGATCATAGAATCTACTTAATAAAGAAACTATAGTTGTTTTTCCTGCACCAGTTGCTCCTACTAACGCTATTTTTTCACCTTTATTAACTTTGAAGTTTATATCTTTTAAAACTTTTGTATTTTCATCATAAGAAAAATTAACATCTTTAAATTCTACAATACCTTGAATCTTTCCTATTTTCTTTGCATTTTCTTCATTTTTTATTACTGGCTTCATATCTAAAATATCAAATATTCTATCTGCTGCTGAAAAGTTTGTGATTAAAGTATTATAAAAACTTGAAAGATTCATTATAGGTCTCCAAAACATTCCTACATACATTGAAAATGCTATTAATGTTCCTATTTGTATTTCATTATTTATAACTAATTTATATCCAACTGCAAATACTATTAAAGTACCAGCTCCCCATGATAATTCTACAAGTGGCCAAAAGAAATCATTTAACATAACAGCTCTTACAAAAGATTTACTTAATTCCTTTACCATTGATTTAAAATTATTTTCTGTTCCTTTCTCTTTAGCAAACCCTTGAACTATTTTTATTCCTGAAAAATCCTCATGAGTAAAACCATTCAAGTTTGACCTCTTATTTCTATAAATTTCCCATCTTCTTCTTGAATATATTTCAATACAAAACATAGCTATACCAAGTACTGGTAGTAATGCTACTGAGGCTAAAGCTAGTTTATAGTTAAGAAAAAACATAATAATAGCTACACATAAAAGATTTAATAATTGTGGTATAAGAGATTGAATACTTTGAGAAAATAAATTTTTTAATGAATTAACATCTGAAACTACTCTTGAAAGTATTTTCCCAACTGGTCTTCCATCAAAAAAATCAAATGATAAGTATTGTATATGACTATATAATTCATGCCTTATATTAACTAAAATATTATTAGTTATTGAAGTTATCATATTCCATCTAATTTTTGATAAACCCCATGCAAGTAAATTTAATACTATTAGTATTATTCCTATTAAAATCAATCCTTTTACATCCTTATTTACTACATACTTATCTATTGCTATCTTTAAAAGCAATGGATTAACTATTGAAGATATCATAACAAATATCATAAGTAATATAACTATAAAGGATTTAAATTTATAAGGTTTAAGATATTCTAAAAGCTTTACTGTTATTTCGCTTTTACTTCTTCTTATTACTTCTTCATCTTTTTTTATTAAATTTGTATTTTCCATCTTAAACCACCTCCTCTTCTATTTCATTAAAGTCTTTAAATTGGTTGCAATAAATATCAAAATACTTTCCCTTAAGCTTTAATAGGTCTTCATGGGTTCCCTTTTCTTTTATTTCACCATTTTCTAAATAGATTATTATATCTGCATTTTTTACAGCAGAAATTCTATGAGCTATAATAAAAGTTGTGCTCTTTACATCTCTTTTTGATAGATTTTTTAATAATTCATGTTCTGTTTCCATATCTAATGCAGATGTAGAATCATCTAATATTAATACTTTAGAGTTTCTTACCAATGCTCTAGCTATTGATATTCTTTGTTTTTGTCCTCCTGATAAACCAAGTCCTCTTTCTCCTATTTCTGTATATAAACCTTCTTCTAGTTCTTCTATAAAATCTAAGGCACATGCTAATGAAGCTGCTTTTTCAACTTCTTTTGTTTGTGCATTTTCATTACTAAATTTTATATTGTTAATTATTGAATCTGAAAATAAAAATGTATCTTGTGGAACTATAGACATATTTTTTCTTAAAAAGTCTAAATCATAATCTTTTATATCTACATTATCTATTTTTATATTTCCTTCACTTAAATCATAATATCTTCCTATCAAATTAATTAAAGTTGATTTACCTGAACCTGTAGTTCCCATTATAGCTACTGTATCTCCAGATTTAATATCTAAATTTATATTCTTTAAAACATATTCATCATTATATTTAAAGCTAACGTTATTAAAGGTTATATCTCCTTTTAAGTCATCATTTTTATAGCTTTTTTCTTTACTTTTAATTTCAGGTTCTCTATCCATTATTTCAAATATCTTTTTAGCTGAAGCACTATTTCTAGAAAGTAAATCTATTAATTCTCCTAACATTCTCATTGGCCATATAAGATTCCAAATATACCCACTAAATGCTACTAGAACTCCTATAGTAATATTTTCTTTCATAACAAGATATCCACCAAAAACTATCATTATAACCAATGATATATTTGTTAAAAATTCTATTGGTGGAAAAAAGTCACCGATTATTTTAGCTTGTTTCATGTTTAAATCATAGTAACTTCTATTCATCTTTAAAAATTTTGTTATTTCATATTTTTCCCTTGAAAATGCTTTTACTAATCTTACCCCTGCTATATTTTCTTGAGCTGTTGTATTAATCTTAGCCGTTTGATCACTTATCTCTTCATAAGATTTCCCAAATTTATTTTCTAACTTTATTGCTATAAAACCTATTGGTATCATTATGATAAAGCAAGCTAAAGCTAAGGTAAAATTTAATTTGAATAAGATAACTGTAGAAACTACAAAGTATATTATATTTTCTATAAACAATCTAAGTCCAAACCCTATAGTTTGCCATATATTTTCTACATCTTCTCCTATTCTTGACATTAGCTCACCAGTATTCATATTATCAAAATACTTAAATTCTAATTTTTGAATATGATTAAATAAATCATTTTTTATATCTTCATGAACTCTTACACTTAAAAGATCATAAAGAAATTCTTTTAAATATCCAAAAATAGCTTTTATTATTGTAATTAATAGCATTCCTAACAAAACTTTAATTATTATATTGTTGTTTCCTGCTATAACTCCATCATCTATAAAGATTTGTTGCAAGTATGGTATAAATAAATCTACCCCAATTACTGCAAGCATAGATAATGTTCCAATTATTAGCATCGACTTGTATTTTGAAACATATTTTAGTACTCTAGTCATAAAATTTTCCCCCTTTAATTCATTACTAATATTATTTTTGATTATTTGTTATACATACACCCCTCTCTCCTTCTTAAAAAGACAAAAAGGCCACAGTTACCCATGACCTTTTACTTATATGTTTTTATAATTTTAAACAAAATAAAAAGCCAGGAGTAATAACCCTTGGCCCTAATTATCTTTATATAAATTCAAGTAATATTCTTATATTTTTAACGAATATATACTTTTATAAAGTAATATTGTATAAATCACCTACATATAAACTTACACAATGAGATAGGATTATTAATATAGTTTTTAATATATTTACTTTTATTATCTTTAAATAACATTTCTAAATTAAACATAATGTTTGACATTTTCCTACCTCCTTTTTATATTTTTACTTTATTACTTTACCATCATATTCCTATTTGTAAATTTTGTCAATATATTTTGTTGCTTTTAAATACTTTTTTCTTTGTTATAACTTTTTTATATTTAATTTAACTATAACTCAACCTTATCTTCATTAAGGTTTAAATACTTAAAAGAAAATATTAATCATTTTTTATTATACCACTGCAATCTATATTAAATATATTCTTTTATTATATCTTTCATTTCATTTTATATAAAATAAAAAAAGGCTATCATAATTAATGGTTTTATATCCGTTAATTAGATAGCCTCTTTTATATTAATTTATATTTCTTAATCTAAACTATTAAAAATTTAAATATAATTTCTAATAGTTATTATTCTGTTTTACTAACCTTTGATTTCATAATTGGTACTGTAGTAGCTATAACTAAAATAACTAATAATATTATAGCCATCATATTACCAGAAGCAAATCCAACTGGAGTTTTAGGAGTTATTAAACCTGTTACTTGTAAGATTATTCCTACTAGTCCTATTATTGAACCTCCTGCAACAAGCCCTGAAGATAAGCTTATTCCATTTGCAACTTTAGCTTCTTTTTCTTTTTCGTTCTTACTCATCTTTTCAACAAACACACGAATTAATGCTCCAACTAATATTATTGAAGTTGTTGATATAGGTAAGTAGAATCCAATTGCTATTGTCATTATTGGTAGATTTAGTAAGAATAAGAATAATGCCATAACAATACCTACAAGTATCATAGGCCAAGGTAAATCACCTGACATAATACCTGATGTTAATGTAGCCATTAAATTAGCTTGTGGTAATGCAAATTGTGCATCTGCACCAGTAACTGCTAATTGTTCTGATAGTATCTTTATTGTTCCTGTAACAACAACAACACCTACTATACTTGAAATTAAAAAGCTATTTTGCATTTCTTTTTTACTTCCACCTATTATGTAAGATACTTTTTGAGATTGACTGTATCCTCCAGCTACAGATATTGCAACAACCATAAATGCTGCAAATAAAAGCAATGATTTATTATCCGCTTGGCTACTCCATCCCATTATAACAAAAACTAATGTTAATATAACTAATGAAGCAATTGTCATACCTGATACAGGAAGGTTTGATGTTCCTATTGTACCTGTTAAACGTCCAGAAACTATTACAAAAAGTAAAGATAATAATAAAGAAACAATAACAGCTATTATAGCCATCTTAATACTTTGAGATATCATAAATGCAGCTATAAATGCAATAATGCTACCTGCTAAAAGTATTATTATTTCACTTGAATCACTTTCTGAGTTACTATCTTTGCCTGATTTTGCTTTTAATGTTTCTTTAATTGAAACAACTATAGTTGGTATAAGTTTAATAGCTCCTATTAAACCTCCACAAAGCATCATTCCAGCACCTATGTACTTAACGTAACTTCCTGATATCGCATTTACATCCATTTGGTTAAGTAATAATGAAGCATCATTCCAAGAATGCATATTATTTGCTGCCATATCAGTAAAATATCCTATTAATGGTGAAACACCAAAATTAGCTAATATTGAACCTGCAAACATAGTTAGTGATACTTCTAATCCAACTATAAAGCCTATACCTAGTAAAAGTGGATTTACTTCAGTAGAAAACTTCCATTTATAAAATTTACTTCCTACATAAGTTATACTGTTGTTTATAATGTTTAAAAATGATCCTGTTAATACATTTATAATACCACTTATTACAAATCCAATTCCCATGAACTTTATAGCATCCCCATCACCTTCTGAAGCAATAAGTGTTTCAGATATAGCCATAGATTCTGGATACATAAGTTTTCCATGCTCTTCTACTATTAGATATTTATAAACTAAAGATAGACATCCCATTCCAAATAGAACTCCACCTACACCTACAATTAATCCTTCTAAGAATGTAATATTACTTCCTATTAAGATAATTGAAGGTAATACATAAATCATACCACTAGCTACAGACTCTCCACCACTTGCCATACCTTGTGTTATATTTTTTCCAAGAATACCTTTATTACGAGCAAAAGCTCCTATAAGCATTGAACCTATTATTGCCCCTGGTATTCCTGCCGCAACAGTTAATCCTGACTTCATTCCAGAATAAGCAGTTGATGCTGCAAATACAGCAGACAATACTATTCCTATTATTATAACAGATAGGTTTGTTCCACTCTTCGATTTATCTGTTATGTATGGTACATAATCTTTACCATGTACGCCACCATAAGCTTCTTTAGACAATTTTTTCTTCATACGTACTCTCCTTCTTTTTATTGTATTTATTATTATATAGTTAGTATATCCATTTTTCAGTTTAACATAATTAGACATATTTTTTTTATAAATACCTTTATATTATGCCAAAAATATATGAAAAAGGAAAGCATTTTTTTTGCATAATATAAAAATCTTAGAATAATATTACAGCTTATTTATTAAAAGTATATATAGTAATATTATTTTTATAAAAAATAGAAGCAGATTACAATAATCCACTTCTTCTAGACCATATATATTTTTTAATAATGTTTAAGTTTTTTAGAACTTAGGATCTATTTCATTAATTTGTATCCTTCTTAAATCCTTTTGTCTTAATCTTGTTTCTTCCATTATTTTATCCCAAGACTCTCCTGCTATCATCATTTCCTTTGCTTTTGCATAAACTTGATTTTTAGTTTCTCTGTTCATTTTTTCCTCCAAGGTTTTATTAAGCATTTATAGCTCAATTTATTTTTATTTACCTTTATATTATTGGGAAAAATTATATTAATTATTACATTTTAAAAGTAAATTTATAATATACCGATTTCTTATTTATTAGTTTTATATATCTAACTAACCTAAAAGGACACCATTTCGGTATCCTTTCTCTCTATCTTTATTATTTTATATTTAAAATAGTTTTCTAATCTTTAAATTAATCCTATATCATTTCTAAAATATTTATCTCTAAATTCTACTTTTTCTATAGTATTATAAGCATCTTCTCTTGCTTTTTCTATTGTTTCTCCAAATCCAACCACTGAAAGAACTCTTCCCCCATTAGTTTTTAAAATTCCATTTTCAAGTTTTGCACCTGCTAGAAAAACTTTATCTTTAATTTCATCATCTATAGTAATTTCATATCCCTTAGGGAAACTTCCAGGATATCCCTTTGATGCTAAAACTACATTTACACATGCTCCTTTTTCCCATTTAACTTCTGTATTTTTCAAATTCTCTATTAATGAAGCTTCTATAAGTTCTAGTAAATCGCTTTCCATTAAATTAAGTACTGATTGTGTTTCTGGGTCTCCCATTCTCACATTATATTCTAAAAGATATGATCCTTTTTTAGTTATCATAAGACCAAAGAATATTATACCTTTATAATCAAATCCTTCTTCTCTTATTCCAACTAAAGTCCTATTCATTATATTTTCTTCAAAATCCTTTAAAACCTCTTCTGTTACATATGGATTAGGTGCTACAACTCCCATCCCTCCAGTATTTGGCCCCTTACCACCATCAAAAATTTGTTTATGATCCTTTGCAGATATAAATGGTATAATAGTTTTTCCATCTGTAATTGAAAGAATAGATGCCTCTACACCTTCTAAAAACTCTTCTATAACTATTTTTTGCCCTGCTCCATTAAATATGTCATCAACCATAAAAGATTTTACTGCATCTATGGCCTCTTCTTTATTTTCACAAATAGCAACACCTTTTCCAGCAGCTAATCCATCAGCCTTAACTACCGTAGGGTATGGACAAGTTTCTAAATAATCTAAAGCTTTATTAACATCATGAAATACTTCATACTCTGCAGTTTTAACTCCATACTTTTTCATGAAATCCTTAGAAAAACTCTTACTACCTTCAAGCATTGCAGCTTTTCCACTAGGTCCAAAAATCTTAAGTCCATTCATTTTAAACTTATCAACGATCCCATTAGTTAAAGGATCTTCAGGTCCAACAACAGTTAAATCAATAGAATTATCTAAAGCAAATTTCAAAAGTTCATCTATATCAGTTATATTTATATTTTCACACTTATTTTCCCTAGCAGTTCCCCCATTACCAGGAGCAACAAATATTCTTTCTACCTTCTTACTCTTAGCAAGCTTCCAAGCCAAAGCATGCTCCCTACCACCAGATCCAATTAATAAAATCTTCATATACTAACCTCCAACAAATACTCTTTATTTTATTCCATTTCTATAACATTTACATTAAAAACGCCTAAACATTAATTTAACATCTAAGAAACAGAGAAAATCTTATGGAGGGATATATCGTAATGAACAGTTAGTATTTCCTGTTGTTAGAATAAAAATTGCGTTAAGAATTTCTGTTGTTTGACCGTAGGGAGTTACAGAAATTTAGTTATTTTTCTTTTACCAACAGTCGAAATACTCTGTGAAATTACTTAATATCCTGAAATAAGATTCTCTCTGTTCCTCTAGTTAATATTAATGCTTAAAGTGTCTAATACCCGTAAATACCATAGAAATTCCATGTTCATTACAAGCATCAATAGATTCTTGATCTCTTATTGATCCTCCAGGTTGTATTATTGCTTTAATACCATTTTTAGCACATTCATCTACTACATCTCTAAATGGGAAGAAGGCATCTGAAGCTAAAACCGTTGCACCTTTCCCTCTTTGGAGTGCTTCTTCTGTTGCCCAGATTCTATTAACTTGTCCTCCACCAATTCCAACTGCTACTCCATCTTTTATAGCAACAATTGCATTAGATTTTACGTATTTAACTACCTTCATACCAAATAATAAATCTTTCATTTCTTCTTCTGTTGGTGATTTTTCTGTTACCACTTTTAAATCATCAATTAAATTTTTATCTTCTTCTTGTAATAATATGCCACCATCAACTGTAACCATATATTTTTTATCCTTTGGAGTATTATTACATTTAATTACTCTTAAGTTCTTTTTAGTTCTTAGTACTTCTAAAGCATCTTCATCAAAATCTGGTGCAGCTACTACTTCTAAAAATATTTTAACCATTTCTTCAGCTGTAGCCTTATCTATTTTTCTGTTTATTGCAACTATTCCACCAAATATTGATGTTTCATCTGCATCATGTGCCTTTTTGTAAACTTCAAATGGAGTTTCTCCAATAGCTACTCCACAAGGGGTATTATGTTTAAGTCCACAGCAAGCTACTTCATCAAATTCAGATGCAACCTTCCAAGCTATATCTAAATCTTTAATATTGTTGTAAGATAACTCTTTACCATTTAATATTTCAAAACTATTCATAGCTCCATCAAATTCTGTTGAACTATAGTATGCTGCACTTTGATGTGGATTTTCTCCATATCTTAAGCTTTGCTTTTTCTTATATGATATTGAAAGATATTCTGGATATTCTTCATCTTCTAATAAAAAATTAGATATTGCTGCATCATAAGCACTCATTAAATTAAATACTTTTCCTGCAAGCTTTTTTCTTAACTTTAATGAGACATCTCCATTTTCAGATATTTCTTCCATAACAGCTCTGTAGTCCTCTTTATCTGAAATCACTACTACATCTTTAAAGTTCTTAGCTGCTGCTCTAAGCATTGTAGGTCCGCCAATATCTATAAACTCAACCTTTTCATCAAAACTCAAATTTTCTCTAACCTTTTGAAAAAATGGATATAAATTAACTATAACCATATCTATAGGATTAATATTTCTTTCTCTAATAGTTTCCATATGTTCATCATTATTTCTTATAGCAAGTATTCCTGCATGAATAATAGGATGAAGAGTTTTAACCCTTCCATCTAACATCTCAGGAAAGTTAGTAACTTCATTAACTTCAATAACATTAACTCCATTATCCTTAAGATGTTTATAAGTACCACCTGTAGATATTATTTCAACACCCTTGCTTTCTAAAAAATTAGAAAATTCTAAAATACCTTCTTTATCAAAAACACTAACTAAAGCTCTTTTTATCAACTTAAAAACCCCTTCCATTAATGGACAATTGATAATTGATAATGTACAATTATTGATGAAATTCCTACGGAATTTCATCAATTGAATTTAATTTCATAACTCAGCTTGTCTGAGTTATATCCTTAATTATCAATTTTCCATTATTAATTATCAATTGTATTTATTCTTGTTTTTCCATTTATAATTTCAACTTTATTTCTACTAATTAAATCAATTGCTTTTGGCAATATTTCATGCTCTTTTTCTAACACTCTTTTTTGTAATGATTCTTTTGTATCTTCAAAATAAACTGGCACCACTTCTTGAAGTAGTATTGCTCCACCATCTACCTCTTCATTTACAAAGTGAACTGTGCATCCTGAATATCTTACTCCAGAATTTATAACTGCTTCATGAACTTTTAATCCATACATTCTTGGCCCACAAAAGCTTGGTATCAATGATGGATGTATATTTATTATTTTATCTTTAAATTCTTTTAGGATATTTCCTTGTAATATTGAAAGATATCCTGCAAGAACTATTAAATCAACTTTCCCCTTAGTTAATTCTAATATCTTATCACATGCAGTATCTTTATATTCTTTTTTAGATACTACATGAGTCTTTATTCCTTTTTTCTCCGCTCGCTCTAAAGCAAATATTCCCTCTTTACTTCCTATAACCATTTCTATCTTACAATTTAATTTTCCATCTTCTATTGAATCTATTATTGATTGAAGGTTTGTTCCTCCACCTGATGCAAGTACTGCTATTTTAAACAAACACCTTCACCTCCAGATGTTACATAACCTATATCATAAGCTTTTTCTCCCATTTCAATTAACGCTTTTATAACAGGCTTTGCATCTGCTTCATTAACACATAGTACAAACCCAATCCCCATATTGAAAGTATTGTACATATGATCCTTATCTACACCTTTTTCTATTATCTTTTCAAATATTAACGGCAATGGATAGCTATCTTTTTTTATTACTGCTGTAAAATTTTCTCCATTAAACATTCTTGGAATATTTTCTATAAATCCACCACCTGTAATATGTGCCATTCCTTTTATTTCAAAGCTTTCAAGTAATTTTAAAATTGGTTTAACATAAATTTTTGTTGGAGTTATTAAAGTTTTCCAAGCTTCTTTTCCACCTAAGTCTTCATTTAAATCTTCAAATAATTTTCTTACTAGTGAATAGCCATTAGAATGTAAACCTGAAGATGCAATACCTATAAGCTTGTCTCCTTCTTTTATATTCTTACCATTTATTATTTTATCTTTATCTACAATTCCTACAGCAAAACCTGCCATATCGTATTCACCATCTCTATAAAACCCTGGCATTTCAGCAGTTTCTCCACCAACTAAGGCACATTCTCCTTGAAGACATCCTTCTGATACACCTTTTACTAAATCTGCTGCAACTTCAGCTTCTAACTTTCCACAAGCTATATAGTCTAAGAAAAATAGTGGCTTTGCTCCATGGCATAAAATATCATTAACACACATTGCAACACAATCTATTCCAACTGTATCGTATTTTCTAGTTTTAAAAGCTATATCAAGTTTGGTTCCAACTCCATCTGTCCCAGAAACTAAAACTGGTTTCTTGTATCCTTCTGGAAGCTCAACCATTCCAGCAAAGCTTCCAAGTCCATTTAGTACATAATCACTCATTGTTCTACTTGCATATTCTTTTATAAGCTTTACTGATCTATATCCTTCTTCTATATTAACTCCAGCTTCTTTATAAGTTATCATTTAACACACTACCTTTCAGCTTTTATTTTGCTCCTTCTATAGGTGTTGCTACTGGATATATTCCATTAAAGCAACCAACACAATATCCACAGTTTTCTTTAAAGCAACTATACATACCTTCCATACTTAAATATCCTAAGCTATCGCATCCTATTGCTTCTCTTATTTCTTCAATTGATTTTTTAGCTCCTATAAGCTCACTTCTATATGGAGTATCTATTCCAAAGTAGCAAGGAAATTTAACTATTGGTGAAGCTACTAAAAAATGTACTTCTTCTGCTCCTGCCCTTCTTAAAGAATCAACTAAGTGCTTTGATGTTGTTCCTCTAACTATTGAATCATCAATTAGTACAACTCTCTTTCCACTTATATTTGCTTTAAGTGGATTTAATTTTACTGCTACAGCTCTTTCTCTAATTTCTTGAGAAGGTGTTATAAAGGTTCTGCCTACATATCTATTTTTTACAAATCCAGTATCATAAGGTATTCCTGAAGCCTTTGAATATCCTATTGCTGCTGGTATTCCTGAATCTGGAACTGCAACTACCACATCTGCATCTATTTTATATTCTCTAAATAATTGTTCTCCTGCCCTCACTCTTGATTCATGAACATCTAAGCCATCAATTGTTGAATCTGGTCTTGCAAAATAAATATACTCAAAAGCACATGTCTGACATTGTGTATTTTCTGAATACTTATAGGATTTAATTCCATTATCATCTATAATAATTATCTCGCCTGGATCTACATCTCTAACTAATTCTGCTCCTATTGCATCTAAAGCACAACTTTCTGATGATAGTACATAACCTTCTTCTGTCTTTCCAAGACATAATGGTCTAATTCCATGTGGATCTCTAACTCCTATAAGCTTATCATTTGTCAAAATTACCATTGCGAAAGATCCTCTTATTGCTTGTATAGAATCAAATATCGCCTTTTCAAGACCTTTTTTAGCTCCTCTTGCTATAAGATTTGCTATAACTTCTGAATCTATTGATGTATGAAAGACATGTCCTCCATCTTCTAAAAGTTCTCTAATTACATCAGCATTTACTAAAGTACCATTATGAGCCATTGCTATTGAACCAAGCTTAGTTTGGCTAAGTAATGGCTGTGCATTTTCAATTCTAGTATCTCCGCATGTAGAATATCTAACATGCCCTATTGCTGCAAACCCTTTAAGTCTATTCAAATCATCTTTAGAAAAAGCTTCTGTAATAAGCCCCATTCCTTTATGAATATCAACACTTTCACCATTTGCCACAGCTATTCCTGCACTTTCTTGCCCTCTATGCTGAAGTGCATACAACCCATAATAAGTCATAGATGCAACATCCATAGGCTTATTTACATAAACACCAAAAACACCACATTCATCCTTAAATTTATCATTACTCGGATCCAAAATTAAATTTGAGTTCAAAAAAACACCCCCAATATTAATTGACAATTTATAATGGGCAATGGATAATTATGGATAATTATTGATGCAATTTAGCTTAGCTGAATTGCTTATAATTTTAACTTTAATAACTCAGCTTGACTGAGTTATTACCTTAATTGCGCATTTTCCATTGTCCATTATCATTATTAATTATTTTTGTATTCTGTTTAATATTTCTATATAAGCATCTTTTACATTTCCAAGGTCTCTTCTGAATCTATCCTTATCTAATTTTTCTCCTGTTGTTGCATCCCAGAATCTGCATGTATCTGGTGAAATTTCATCTGCTAATATAACTTCTCCATTGTATCTTCCAAATTCTAATTTAAAATCTATTAATCTTATATTTTGCTTTATGAAGAATTCTTTTAGTAAGTTATTAATTTTTGCAGTCATTTCATAAATCTTGTTTAGTTCCTCAAATGTAGTAGCACCGATTCCTACTGCATGATAATCATTTATTAATGGATCTCCTAGTGAATCGTCTTTATATGATAATTCAAATACTGTAGTTTTAAGTTCAAATCCTTCTTCTAATCCCAATCTTTTAGCCATTGATCCAGCTGCTACATTTCTAACTATTACTTCTAAAGGTACTATTTCAACTTTTTTACAAAGTTGCTCTCTTTCATTTAATTTTTCTATAAAGTGTGTCTTTATTCCATTTTCATTTAGCATTTCAAAAATCATGGAAGTAATTGCATTATTTAAGGCTCCCTTATCTTCAATTTGCCCTTTCTTTTCTCCATTAAATGCTGTTGCATCGTCTTTATAGTACACAATAACTTCGTCTGCCTTTTCTGTAGCATATATTTTCTTTGCTTTTCCTTCATACATCATTTCTAATTTTTCCATTATAAATCTACCCCTTCTCCATTTTCTTCTATAAACTTACTTTTCATATCTAATCTAAATTCATTTAATTTTTCTCTTAACGAACTATCTTTTATTGCAAGCATTTGTACAGCAAGCATTCCTGCATTATAACTGTTATTAATTCCAACTGTTGCAACTGGAATTGATTTTGGCATTTGAACTATTGAAAATAAAGCATCTAACCCCTCCACTGCTCCTTTTATTGGAACTCCTATTACAGGCATAGTAGTTTGAGAAGCTATAACACCAGGCAGATGAGCTGCAAGCCCAGCTCCCGCAATAACAACTTCACACCCTTTTTCTTCAGCTTCCTTTAAAGTTTCCGTTAACTTTTCAGGAACCCTATGAGCTGATAATACATAAGCTTTAAACTCTACTCCAAATTCTCTTAAGCAATTAGCAGCTCCCTTCATAACATCAGTATCCGATTTACTTCCAAAAAATATTGCTACCTTCATATAAAAACCCCCGTTTTATTAATTTATAATGGATAATTGACAATTGCGCCTTGTCCATTGTCCATTACTTAAAGTACTTCACTCCTGCTTTAAATATCTTTTGATCAAAGTTTCCTGGAACATTTTTATATAGGTTTTCTCCTATTCTTTCTGAATGTCCCATTTTACCAAGTATTCTTCCATCTGGACTTGTGATTCCTTCTATACCTAACATTGAGCCATTTGGATTAAAAGGCATATCACTAGATATTTCACCATTTAAGTCAACATATTGTGTTGCTATTTGTCCATTTTTTCTTAACTTTTCTATTAAATCTTGTGGAGCAACAAATCTTCCTTCTCCATGAGAAATTGCAATCGAATGTATATCTCCAAGATTTACTTCATTAAACCATGGTGACTTGTTTGATGTTATTTTAGTTCTAACTATTGAACTCATATGTCTATTGATTTCATTGTAAGTTAGAGTTGCCATATCTTCTTCTATATCTACAATTTCACCATAAGGTACTAATCCTAATTTTATTAGTGCTTGGAAGCCATTGCATATACCAAGCATTAAACCATCTCTATTTTTCAACAGATCCATTACAGCATCTTTTATTCTTTCGTTTCTAAATACTGTTGCTATAAATTTACCTGATCCATCTGGTTCATCTCCAGCTGAAAATCCACCTGGTAACATAATTATTTGGCTTTCTCTTATGCTCTTTTCCATTTCTAAAATCGATTGGTTTAATAAATCCTTGTTCATATTATTTAAAACAAACTCTGATACTTCTGCACCTTCATTCTGAAAAGCTCTTGCACAATCATATTCACAGTTTGTTCCAGGGAAAACTGGAATAAATACTTTTGGTTTTGCAACCTTTATTAAAGGTGTCTTTACTTCTTTAGATTCATATAATACTGTTTGAATTTTTTCTTTTCTATCTTCTGTTTTCACCTTAAATACATCTGATAACTTTTCTTCTAGTATCTTTTCTAAAAACTCTATATCAAAATTAATATCATATTCCTTTGAAACTATAGCCCTATTTTCTGTTGTATTACCTATTACTTTATAAGCGCAACCATTAAATTCTTTTTCTATTTCAACATCTTTTTTAACTTCTAAAACTAAGCTGCCATAATTAAGTTCAAATAATTCCTCTTTACTTAATCCTTCAAACTCTACCCCAATTCTATTTCCTAAACTCATTTTAGTTAAAGCTTCTGCTACTCCACCAAATTTTAATGATGAAGCAGAAATAACTTTTTTATTTAAAATAAGTTCATGTAACTTTTCTAAGTTCTTCTTATATCCGTCTACTTTTAATATCATATCTTCATTTTTTTCAGCTATTAAAAGTACTATCTTAGAATTATTATTTTTAAATTCTGGAGATATAATATCTTTAGCTTTAGCAACATCCACTGCAAATGCCACTAATGATGGAGGTACATCTAAATCCCCAAAAGTACCTGACATAGAATCCTTACCACCAATAGCTGGTATTCCTAAATCCATTTGTGCTTGATATGCTCCAAGTAATGCTGAAAAAGGTTTTCCCCATTTGTTTTTATCTTTTCCTAATCTCTCAAAATACTCCTGTAATGTTAGTCTTGCTTTTTTATAGTTCCCACCCATAGCTGAAAGTTTTGTTACTGCTTCTATCACTGAATAATATGCCATATGGTAAGGACTCCACATCCCCATGTCTGGATTAAATCCATATGTCATTAATGTTGCATCTTTACTTTCTCCATTTAAAACTGGTATCTTAGCTGCCATACCTTCTGCTGGTGTTGTTTGATATTTTCCTCCAAAAGGCATAAGTACAGTTCCTGCCCCTATAGTTGAATCAAATCTTTCAACTAAGCCCTTTTGCATTGATACATTTAAATTTTTTAATATATTAATCCACTCTTCTTTTACATCCACACCTTTTATGCTAAATGGGTACTCCTTTGGAGATTTCACTTCTACTTCTATTGCTTGTCTCGCCCCGTTTGTATCTAAGAATTCTCTTTTTAAATCTACGATTTTTTTCCCTCTCCAGAACATTCTAAGTCTTTCATTATTAGTTACATCTGCAACTTTAACTGCCTCTAAATTTTCTTCTTCACATAAATCTATAAATCTTTTTTCATTTTCCTTGCTAACTACAACTGCCATTCTTTCTTGTGATTCTGAAATAGCAATTTCTGTTCCATCTAAACCTTCATACTTTTTAGGAACTTTATCTAAATTTATATCTAAACCTCTTGTTAATTCTCCAATTGCAACTGAAACTCCACCAGCTCCAAAATCATTACACCTTTTTATCATCCTCGAAACTTTAGAATTTCTAAATAATCTTTGAATCTTTCTTTCAGTAGGAGGATTGCCTTTTTGAACTTCTGCTCCACACTCATTGATTGAATTTTCTGTATGTTCTTTAGATGACCCTGTTGCTCCACCTAATCCATCTCTTCCAGTTCTTCCCCCTAAAAGAATTACAACATCTCCTGCCTTCGGCTCTTCTCTAACTACATTTTCTTTTGGTGCTGCTGCTATAACAGCTCCAATTTCCATTCTCTTAGCAACATAATTTGGATGATATACTTCTGAAACTTGGCCTGTAGCAAGCCCTATTTGATTTCCATATGAACTATATCCATGAGCTGCTCCTAAAGTTATAGTTCTTTGAGGTAATTTTCCCTTTAATGTTTCTCCTATATTAACAGTTGGATCTGCAGCTCCTGTAACCCTCATTGCTTGATATACATAAGTTCTTCCTGATAATGGATCTCTAATTGCACCACCAAGACATGTAGCTGCACCGCCAAAAGGTTCTATTTCAGTCGGATGATTATGTGTTTCATTTTTAAACATTACTAGATATTCTTCTATTCCTTTGTTTGTTTCTATATTTACCTTTATTGAGCAAGCATTTATTTCATCAGATACGTCTAAATCTTCTAATAAACCTCTTTTTTTCATTTCTTTCATTGTTATAACTGCAATATCCATTAATGTTTCATCTCTATCAGTTTCACCATAAACAAAATTTCTTGACTTTAAATACGCTTCATAAGATTTCGATGTTGGATGTGTATAAAGTCCTTCTTCAATAACTACATTTTCTATAGCAGTTGAAAAAGTTGTGTGTCTGCAGTGATCTGACCAATATGTATCTATCACTTTTATCTCTGTAATGCTTGGATCTCTGTTTTCCTCTTTAAAATAATTTCTTATAAGTTTTATATCATCTACACTCATAGCAAGGCACATACTCCTGTGTAGCTCTTGTATTTCGTTATCATTTTTATTAGTGAATCCATTTAATATTTTCACACTTTTTGGCTCTGGAAGTTTTGATGCTAGTTCTAAGTTATCTATATTTACCTCTCTTGAATCAACCGAATTTATACAATATTTTTTAATTTTTTCTACTTCATTTCTTGATAAATTACCTTTTAATATTATTATTTTTGTCCATTTAACTTCTACTTTTTCTCCTGAAGTCAATAATTGATAACACTCCGCAGCCGAATCTGCTCTTTGATCATATTGCCCCGGTAGATATTCAACTCCAAAAGCTACTTCATTATCTTTTACTTCAAAATTATTTTCGTAAACATTATCTACAGTTCGTTCTGAAAATATTGTATAAAGAGCTTTTTTATAATCTTCTTCTTTCATTTCCCCTAAAGTATATTTATTTACAAGTCTAACTTCTTCTAAAGAATTAATTCCTAAGTTATTTTTATAATCTTCAAGCATACTTTTTCCTTCAACATCGAAGCATCTTTTTTTCTCTACAAATATACAACTCACCTTCAACCTTCATACCTCCCAAGCTAGTATATTCCAAAATTAAACATACGAATGTTTATTTATAATATAAATATATATTTCGTTATTTATATCTAAAGACTACCACTTCGTTATATAATTGTCAACTTTATTAAATATATTTGCAATATAATTCGTATAATAACGAATTATATTGCAGATATATTTAATAATAATTCGATTTTATTTAAAGTTTATTTTATATCCATTTTATGTGAACTTATGTATTAATTATTTTTTTAAATTTGTTATTTAAATATCATTTTTACACAAACTAATATGGAGATAATTGAAGGTGGTGTTAATATGAAACATAACGCAAAAGAAAATTTAACAATAGCTTTAGATGAGCTTTGTTCATGTCAAAATCATCTAAACACTGCTTATTTACATGCAGAAGAAAATCATAATAGAAATGAAATTCATACTGCACTTGAAGCTATAGGTAGCGCTGTAGATTCCGCACAAACTGCTTTGAAAAATTATAAAGATTAGAAGGAGGTATTTAATATGGGACATAAGGCAAATGCAAAAGATGAATTAAAATGTGCTCTTTCTGATGTTACTCACGCTCAACAATTATTACATGATGCTATTAAATCTGTAGAGCAAGATGATAATAAGCAACTTATTCAAGATACTTTAGCAAATGTTAATGAAGCATTACATGCAACAAGAACTTCAACTTATGGATTTAAAGATTAATAAAATAAAAAGACTGTAGGAAAAACCTACAGTCTTCAGTTAACTATCTTCTGTTGTTTTGAGCTTTTCTTGCTCTTCTGCAATCAACGCATCTTACTGGTTCGTTGTCGAATCCTTTTTCTTTGTAGAATTCTTGTTCTCCTACTGTGAATACGAATTCCTTACCGCAGTCTTTACAAATTATTTTCTTATCTTCCATTTTAAATCCTCCATTCTAAAGACCAATATAATATCAACAAATCTCTACAATGGAGAAAGCTAATTTCTATTCAATCTTTAAACAAATATTTCGAAGTCTCATGACTCACTACTATATTTTATCATATATTTTTTTTTTTTGCTAGTAGTTTTTATTATATTAATCATAATTTAACACACTTTCTGTTAGTATATAATAGCATTTGTCAACATATTATATTCATTTCTTTTACATTTTATTTTTAATTTTTTACAAAAATAAAAGCTATAGGAAAACCTATAGCTTTTATTAATTACAACTATCTTCTGTTGTTTTGAGCTTTTCTTGCTCTTCTGCAATCCATACATCTTACTGGTTCGTTATCGAATCCTTTTTCTTTGTAGAATTCTTGTTCTCCTACTGTGAATACGAATTCTGAACCACAATCTTTACATACTAATTTCTTATCTTCCATTTTAAATCCTCCATTCTAAAGACTATTCAAGTAATTACTAATCTCTATAACGGAGAATATCATTATCTTTCAAAATCTTTAAACAAAATATTGTTAGTCTTATCGACTACTTATTCATAATAACATACTTAAATTAAAAAAGCTACTATTTTTTAATTTATTTTTCAAAAAAATACCGGTAGCTTTAACTACCGGCAAAGAAACCTACGTAACCCCGTGGGGTCATTTTTATTCTTATCATATTTATATGTTTATATTCTTAGTTTTATAATAATTTTATTTATATATTATGTGATTTTATTTTGATTCATGAACATTTTTACTATAAACCTTCTCTATCACATAATATTTCTAATAGTTCTTTTGGAGTTTTACCTCTAGAATTCATATGAAATTCAACTTCTTTTATTCTATTTTCCATTTTTTTAATAAAGTCATTTGTTTCTTTACTATTAAGTTCTTCATTATCAACTCTGGTATCATCTAAGCTCAATTTAATTATATCTATAGCTTCAATTAATTCTTTTCTATAATCCTCATTACTTTTATTATCTTTATTGTTCGCTATTACTTCAATAGATGTTCTTTGATTATCATCCTTTATTTGATATATATAAAAATTATAATCATTCGGTTTCCCCATTAAGTAATATCTGAGATTTCCATTCTTTTTAAAGTTCTCCATCGAATTAGAATGTTGACAAAAGTATATAGTTTTATTTTTATCTATTAAGTCAGTAATAGCTTGTGAATGAAACGTAATATTATTAGGTCTAGAATACTGAACTATATCTCCTGGCAATAAATTTAAATAAATTTCATCCCAATTTACTAATGCTTCTATTATTTTATATTCCTTATATGAATGAGCTCTTTTATATTCTTCTCCAAAATGTAAATGAAAAGGCTGTGCAGCTGTCCACGTTGAACTCCTATTAGGTAAGTTAGGAGAATAGTAAAACCAAGATTTTATACTTGTTGCAGTTGATTTATCCCCAACAAACTCCATTCCTCCAGCCCTTAAAACTTGAGATACAAAATTAGTACAATCTCCACCATCATTTACGTAATTATAATATTTACTATTAGATGATGTTGCCCATTTTATTGCATATTCTCGAGCTAACTCTCTATTATAATTATCATTTTTAACTTCTGCTGATATAGATTGCATATCTATACTTGCTATAAATAATACTAACATTAAAAATAATAATAAAAATAAATTTACTTTTCTTTTGATTAAACTTTTCATATTTTATCTCTCCAGATTATTTTAAACTATATTATATCTTTTGAAATAAAAGCAATTTCAATACATATTAATTACTTAATAAAAATCATCAAAAATGCACATAATAAAACAGACGTTGCAACAGATATTCTCATCATCTTTGTATCCTTATTTAAATCTCTTGGTATAAATTTAAATTCTTTATCAATCACTCTTTTAGAAACTCTACTTCCTATTATAATTACAGTAAAAATATAACCTATGAGAGAAGTAAAAATATCTGCTATAATTGCAATTCCACCATATTGAATCATACAAAAAAAGCAAAAAAGTTAAGGATGTCTTGCTTCGCAAAGCTTAATTTAAACTTACACGAATCATTTTCTGTTCAAAAATCCTTAATGGATTTTTCACACCTTAACTCTTTCGCTTTTTTATTCTTTCATTATTTCACTTTATTCTTTGCTTCCTTTAAGCATTTCGCCTATAGCTGCAATGCTTCCAAGTGAAGATAAAGTTTCATTTGGTAATATAAGCTTATTAGCTGGATTATTAGCCATTTCTTTAAGAGCCTCAACTTGTTTTAAAGCAATAACTGTTTCGTTAGTACCTGACTCTATAATTGCTTGGTTCACCTTTCTTATAGCTTCAGCTTCTGCTGTAGCTATTTCTTCTATAGCTTTAGCTTTACCTTCTGCTTCAAGCAATTGAGATTCTTTTAAACCTTCAGCTCTTCTGATATTTGCTTCCTTTTCAGCTTCTGCTGCAAGTATCTTAGATCTCTTTTCACCTTCAGCCTTTTCAATTTGAGATTGTCTTTGACCTTCTGCTTCAAGAATCATAGCTCTCTTATTTCTTTCTGCTTTCATTTGCTTTTCCATAGCTTCTTGAATTTCTGTTGGAGGTATTATATTTTTAATTTCAACAGAAAGTATCTTTATACCATATGCATCTGTAACTTCATCTATAATACTTAAAAGATCTTGATTTATTTTATCTCTTCCTGATAAAATTTCATCTAAACTCATGTTACCTAAGATATTTCTCATATTAGTTGTTGCTGAATATACGATACCTGATCTATAGTCTTCAATATTATATACAGCATCTTTAGCATTTAATAGCTTATAAAATATAACATTATCTACAGATATTTTAACATTATCTTTAGTAATAACTGATTGTGGTGGTACATCTAAAATTTGTTGCTTTGTTGAAACTTTTTTTCTAACAAAGTCAGCAAAAGGAATTAAGAAGTGCCATCCTGGTTCTAAAGTTTTATGATATTGACCAAACCTTTCTACAACGTATAAGTATCCTGTGTTTACGATTTTAATTGATGATAAGATTACTATTAATACAAAAAGTATTACTACTCCTGTAATTATTAACCCTACTAAACCATTCATCTAAATTTCCTCCTCTTTTTTAATTATTAATTTAATACCCTCAATACCTGTGATTTTAAAACTTTCGTCTTTTCTTATCACTTCTCCTGAGTTTTGTACAGTCCAGTATATTCCGTCAACTTTAATTTTAGCCCTATCTATTATATCTTCTTCTGCTTTCATAACTCTTCCTATATAAGTTTCTTCCATTAAAGGTGTACGTTTAACACCTTCTTTAAATTTACGTTTTGCCCATGGATAACCTACTGAAACAGTTATTAGATTTACTACTAAGAAAAGTACTACTTGAACCCCAAATGTTACTCCTAGTAAATCAGCTATCATTGCAACAAATGCTCCTACAGCAAACCAAGCAAATAAAAAATTACTTGTTGCTATATCTATAGCAATTACTACAGCTGCAACTATAATCCAAAAAATTACCGCTCCCATTATTTCCCCCTCCTTTTTTCATTTAAGAATATTATATCATTTTTTAGTAAAAATTTGAATTCGATTAACTTATGAATTCATTATAATATATGCATTACTTTATTACAATATCTCTTTTATCTTTTTATAAGGTATTTTATAACCTTTTGTTTCGTTTAAAGACATCTTTCTTTTATTATCATTGATTTTCTATAGTTTTCCTTTTATTATTTAAATATATCATTTAATTAATACTTATATATTTAATACAAATAGTATATTTAATTATTAATATTCTTATTAAATAAATTTTTAAAATTATATTTGCTATTTAACTAAAGAAAATCATTAAGACATTTTTAAACAGAAATTACTTTACAAGGATGTTTTTAGTTTTGCAAATTAAAACCTCCTTAACTTTTCACTTATAAATTGCTAGGAGTTTTTTTATCACTGTGAATTTTAAATATAAAAAAGAGTTACAATACTTATATACTAAGTATTGTTTAATTTAATATGGATTGGAGAGATTTTATGGATTTTATAAAAGTTGCAGCTGCATGTCCTATCACTCGTGTAGCAGATATAGACTATAATTTAGAAAATATATTTATTTGTTTAGATGAAGCATATAAAAATGGGGCTAAGTCAATAGTTTTTCCTGAATTAGCTATTACTTCATATACTTGTGGTGATTTATTTATGCAATACAGCTTATTAGAAAAAGCTAATTTAGCAATAGAAAAACTAATTAAAAAGAGCACTGGCCTAGATATGCTGATTGCTATAGGAGCTCCTTTAAGCTTTAAAAATGTATTGTTTAATTGTGCTTACATAATTTTCAACGGAAAACTTCTTGGAATAGTTCCAAAATCATATATTCCAAATTACAGTGAATTTTACGAAAAACGTTGGTTTAGTGAAGGTCTTGGAATAATAGATGAAAAGGTAGATTTTGCTTTTCAAAAGGATGTTCCATTTGGAACTAATTTAATTTTCACTTCAGGAAGATATAGTTTTGGATTTGAAATTTGTGAAGACCTTTGGGTTACAATCCCTCCAAGTTCATATCTTTCACTTCTTGGTGCAAATATAATAGGAAATCTTTCAGCATCTAATGAACTTGTAAGCAAAAAAGATTATAGAGAAGCTCTTATATCTAACCAAAGTGCTAGATGTATGTCTGCTTATATTTATTCATCTGCTGGAGTTCATGAATCCACAACAGATCTTTTATTTAGTGGACATATGTTAATTGCCGAAAATGGTACTATTCTTAAAGAAAATGAAAGATTCCAAAGAGATAATGAAGTTATCTATTCATGTATAGATGTATTTAGATTAAACAGTGAAAGGCTTAAAAATATAAGCTTTAGAGATGCTTCAAGAATAGTACCATTTGAAGCTGAAATAATAAACTTCACTTATAATAATACTGAAATAAATAACTTCGATAGATTTATAGATAAGCATCCTTTCGTTCCAGCTAATATTAAATTACGTGAAGAAAGATGTAAGGAAATATTTAATATTCAAGCTGCTGCCTTAGCTAAGAGAATGGAACATACTAATTTGAAAAAAGCAGTTATAGGTATTTCAGGAGGACTTGATTCCACTTTAGCTTTACTTGTAGTGGTTAAAACCTTTGAACTTCTAGGTTTAGATAATAAAAATATTGTTACTATTACAATGCCTGGTTTTGGGACTACTGATAGAACTTATAATAATGCTTTAACATTATGTAAGGAATTAGGTTGTGATTTAAGAGAAATTAATATAGTAAAAGCTGCTCTTCAACACTTTGAAGATATTGGTCATGATAAAAATATTCATGATGTTACTTATGAAAATGTTCAAGCTAGAGAAAGAACTCAAATTCTTATGGATTTAGCCAATAAAGAAGGTGGATTATTAATTGGAACAGGAGATCTTTCTGAATTAGCTCTTGGATGGTGTACTTATAACGGAGATCATATGAGTATGTATTCTGTTAATCCATCAATTCCAAAAACTCTTGTTAGATATTTAGTTAGATATGTAGCAGAAAAGGAATCAACTACTGAAGTTTCAGATACACTTTTAGATATATTAGATACTCCAGTTAGTCCTGAACTTTTACCTAAGAGTGATAAGGGTGAAATTACTCAAAAAACTGAGGATATAGTTGGACCTTATGAACTGCATGACTTCTTCCTATATCACTTTATTAAACATGGTTCTTCAAAAGAAAGGATAAAGCTTCTTGCAGAACAAGCATTTAAAGATGATTATAGCAAAGAAGAAATTGCTAAATGGCTTGATAAATTTATTTATCGATTCTTTACACAACAATTTAAGAGAAGTGCTTTACCTGATGGACCTAAAGTTGGAAGCATATCATTGAGTCCACGTGGTGATTGGAGAATGCCTTCTGATGCTTCCTTTAACTCTTTTAAATAGTATATAAAATAAGAATCTGTTGTGCTTCAAGTTGCTAATATTACTTCGGATAGAGTTTTTATAACTTGGCGTTTTAAATTTTCTAAATTACCATAACTCGCATGCGCTCAGACAATGGTAATTCTTAACGAAAACTTAAACCGCCAAGTTATAAAACTCTAGTTCCTTGTAATAATGCAACTTTCCGCACAGCAGATTCTTATTTTATAATTTAAATTGAGTTAAATATATTAGTAAATTACCATAACTCTCATTCGCTCAGACAATAGTAATTCTTAACGGTATTTTGAAACATAGAATTATAAAACTCCAACAGTTCATGATAATACTACTTTCCATACAATATCTTTCTTTTTATATAAAACTAATTGCACTTCATCTAACTTTTATCACATTATCTTATTTAAATTTTCTAAATTTCCATAACTCGCATGCGCTCAGACAATGGTAATTCTTAACGAAAACTTAAACCGCCAAGTTATAAAACTCTAGTTCCCTGTAATAATGCAACTTTCCGCACAACAGATTCTTATTTTATAATTTAAATTGAGTTAAATACATTAGTAATTTTCACCTTTTCTTATATTTACACGTTTAAATCCAACTAGGCTATGATTTAATACTGCATATTTTGATTCTAAGTCTTTTAAATAGCATTGAACTACTTCATCAGTATCGTAGTTTCCTGCATTTTTAATATCTATACTTACCTTTACAGTTTCAAAATCATTTTTAATATCTTCTACCTTTAAGTTTGCTAATTCTACTTTTGAATAAGTTAATCCATATCCAAATGGATATAGCACTTCTGATTCTACATATCTATAGGTTCTTCCCTTCATTGAGTAATCTGTGAAATCAGAAAGATCTTCTTCATTTTTATAGAAGGTTGCCTTTTCGGCTATTATTTCAGCTTCAACAAATCTATCATCAGCTTGACCTTATACTGAGATTCTATCTTTAAGCATGTGACATCCATCTGAATAAAATACTCTAATATCCTCTCCTACTGCTTCGTGAATACCTTCTAATATAGTTACATATTTTTAAACGGTAGCACAATAATTTGCAAGAATCATAATTTCACTATTTGCATTTGGTCCTATAACTGCAATAGATTTTAGTTTTTCTTTATTTAATGGTAGTATTCCATCTTTTTTTAATAAAACCATAGATTTTTTGCAGCTTCTAAAGATAAATCATTATGCTCTTTACAATCATTTATTTCATATGGTATATCATTATGTTCACAATTTTCATCGAACATTCCAAGTCTTATTCTTGTTTCCATTAATTTTTCTGCCGCTGTTGTTATATATTCTTCTGTAACTAAACCTTCTTTATATGCTAATAGCAATTGAAGATATACATTACCACAGTTTAAATCACATCCATTTTTAATAGCTAATGCTGCTGATTCTGTAGCTGTACTTGTTATATGATGGTGCAAATGGAAATCCGCTATTGCAAAGCAATCGGAAACTACATGCCCTTGAAATTCCCACTTTCCTCTCAATATATCCTTTAACAAAGTTTTACTGCCACAATAAGGTTCTCCATTTGTACGATTATAAGCTTCCATTACAGATTCAACATCGGCTTCCCTTACTGCCGCTTCAAAAGCTGGTAAATACGTTTCATATAAATCCTTTTGCTTTTTCTAAAGCTTCTTTATGGGTAATTCTATTCCCTTTATTCATACCATATCTCCTACATTTAATGCAATTTCCTTAAAATGAAATTTTAATTTTCAACTAAATTTTCTTACTAACTATTATCTAAGCCTTATTCTTTTTCCTATACTGTAATGGAGTCTTCCCTTTCAATTGTACAAATTTATTTATAAAATAATCTGTATTGTTATATCCTACTTGCTCTGCAATTTTATATATCTTCTCATCACTATTTATTAGTAACTCTTCTGCTACATCAACTCTATATGAATTTAAATAATCCTTAAATGACATGTTATATTGCTTTTTAAATACTTGTCCTAAATATGCACTGTTAATATAATATTTTTCGCCTAATGATTTTAAGCTTAACTTTTCCATATAATGCTCTGATATTTCCTTATTTATATGATTTAATATTCCTTGAGAATTACTTTGTCTAAGTTGAACTAAATAATTCGAAAATTCTAATGAAAACTTCTTTAAGTGCTTAGCACTTCCCCTACTCATATTTTCCTTAAATACTCCTAGACTTATATATTGAACTATCTTTTCTTGATCAACATTTTCATCAATGTTTTTTGCTATATTAATAAGGTTAAATAATAAATAATTAATATTAATTGTTATCATCTCTAAGTCTATAAAATGATTTTTAAAACTATTGTAAAACTTATCTATGCACCTCATAATTTCTTCTGTATCATTTTCTTCAATTGCTTTAATTAAATCATCCATGTATCTTTTTTCAATAGTATACGTTTTCGGATTATTCATTACGTCATCATAATATAATATTTTATTATCTATTGAAAAATTAGATAACATTTTTGCTATAATAGATGATTTATATGATATTTCAAGTTCTTCAATATTTCTAACCTTTTGTCCTATATAAATGAAAAAATCGTACTTATACCCTTCTTTTATATAATTTATCAACTCTGATATATATTCTTTCTCAGTAATACATTTTTCTCTTGATAATCTATTTTCATAAATTAATCCAATATCATAACAATCCTTTTCATTCGTTACATCAAATATAACATTATAACAATCTTTACCTAACCACTCTTTAATTTTTTTATATAAGTTGTGTTGTCCAAGTCTCTTTTCTTCATGTGAAATATTTAAATACTTACCATAATTATAGTTAACTTCTATATTTATATATCTAATCTCACTTCTAGGATTAAATCTTTTCTTTATATAATTTAAACTATTCTTATCATATCTTCCTGCAATTAACTCACTTATATATTTATCATAAATAAGCTTTTCATTATTTTCTTTTTCTTCTTTTTCAAGAAGTATCCTAACATATCTTTCCCTTATCTTCCCTAAAGAATTTATAAGCTCGTCTCTTTGTATTGGCTTTAAAATATAATCCTCTACATTATATTTTATTGCTTTTCTAGCATATTCAAACTCGCAAAATCCACTTAAAACTATAAAATTTATTTCTCTTTTTATATTTTTAGAGACATACTCTATAAGTTCAAGTCCGTCCATTTTAGGCATCTTTATATCTGTAATTACCAAATCTATTTCTTTTTCTTTTATTTTTTCTATAGCATTTAATCCATTTTCAGATTCATCTACAACTTCATATCCATATTTTGACCAATCAATTAAAACCCGTAGCCCCTGCCTTATAAATGGTTCATCATCTACTATTAAAGTTTTAATCATAAATTTTCTCTCCTCTTCAAAATTCCTCCATAGATATTTTTATTGTAATATCTGTTCCTTCTTGCTCTGCACTCTCTATCTCAAAATACATGTTATTATTAAAGTACATTTTCATTCTCATATATGCATTAAAAATACCTATACTCTTTTCTTCACTTATTGAATCAAATTTAAATTCTTCTATACGTTTTCTTATTCTTTGTAATAAATCTTCAGACATTCCCTCGCCAGTATCAGAAATTTCCATGTATAGATATTTCTCGTCTTTAAAAATAGAAACACTAACACCTGCATTATAAGATATTCTCTCTATTCCATGAACACATGAATTCTCAACAAATGTTAATAATGATAACTTTGGTATTTTATACTTCTTACAATCCTCCATAATATAGCAATTATAGGATAACTTTTCTCCAAATCTATATCTTTGAATGTCAATATAGTTATTAACAAACATCATTTCTTCTTCAATTGTAATATTATCATTACCCCAATTTATCGTTCTTCTAAGAAGCATAGAAAGCTTCTCAATTATCTCTGCAGTTTCATCTTCCTTTTTTATAAGGCTTCTCATTCTTATCGTTTCTAAAGTATTAAACATAAAATGAGGATTAATTTGACTTTGCAATGCATTAAGTTCAGCTTGCTTTTTAGCTAATTGTAGGATTTTTTTCTCTGCATCTTCTTTAAAAACTACTTCAATTAACTCCTTAATTTTCAAAACCATTAAGTTATAACTTTTTATTAAGCTTCCAATTTCATCGTTTCCTTCAACACTATCTATTACGTAAAACTCTTCATTTTTCACTTTACCTAAATAAGTATTTATCAATTTAACTCTATTTCCTAATGATTTTGATATTAAACTGATTATTATAGTTGGCAATACTAAATTAAATATAATTAAGCTAATAAATAATTTTCCCGAATCTTTTAAGTTTATGAATATAGATTCATCTTCTTCAGTAAAAATTATTTTCCAATCATTTTTTGATTCATTTAATTTTAATTTTTCATGTACTAAAATATTATTCGTATTTATTATATCCATTTTTTTAAAATCTTCTTTTGGAGAATATATTCCTTTATTAGATAATAGTATTAAATCATTATTTACTATATATAAACCTTCATTCATTTGCTCGTTTAATATATTACCTAGTAAAGCATCATAATTTATATCTATTTTTACTATTTTTTCTCTTCCATCTTTGAAATAGTCCAACTTTCTTACAACACTTATATTTCTACAAGGAATATTATCTGCAAATAATTTTCTATCTGCATCATATTCAACTGTAATAGTTGTACTTTCATTATTATTTCTATACTGTTTGTACCATTCTTTATTTTTTACTTCTGATGAAAGTTTAAAAATATTTGCACTATTAATGATGCTATCATTTTCAACATAAATATTAATTCTATATATATGTTGAGGATTATAATAATCCTTTATTGCCGTATTTCTTAAAAGATCAAAATATTTATCATAGTAATCGACTGGTAACTTATATTCAGTTGATATTATAGTATTTAAATCTTCATCCGAATTTATATGATTACTAAGCATCATACATTCCGCGATAACACCATTTAAATTATAAGTTACTCTATCGATTACATGATCAATATTAATTTTCTGCTCCTTTTCCTCATTATTTCTAACTGTATATAACATTAAACTATTAGTAATAATAACAGGAATTAATACACAAAAAATAAATATAATTAATAATTTAGATTTAATACTACAGTTATTTAATAAATATTTTATTTTCATCTCTTTAACCTTTATCCTTATACCATAAGTCAATTATTTTCAGTAATATTCTAAGCATAAAAACAAATTAAAAGTTCTCTTCAGTAGTAAATGGTGAAGCTGGTAACCCTTCCTTGTTATAAAGATTTATATCTTTAGGCCCATTTTCCCATGCATATCTTACATCCTTAGGATCATACACCGCTTTACTCCAAACCTCTATATAATCTCCTTTTATCTCAGCATTTGCTTTGTAATATCTTTTATCTTCTCCACATATCTCGAAATTCTTCAAATCACCCTTTAAATTTAATAACTGACTTCCATCATTATTAAAGTATATATTTATTTTACTTCCATTTGACTTTTTTTCCTTATATAAAGGGCCATTACATACTATATCTTCCTCATATAATTTATTAATTGCTAATAATGCTAATCTTCTAGCTACTTCTTTTTTATTAAATGGATGTAGCTCATTATTTTCTCCAATATCTATTGAAACAGCCATTCCAGTATTTTTTATTTTTAGCGATTTTCTTTGTGCTTCCCTCAACTTTGCCCAATCATCATGCTTTCCAACATCAGATGGCTCAGAATAATTTGCAAGTTGAACATATAAAAATGGGAAATCACCTATATTCCAATTATTTCTCCATTCTTTTACTAGTATTTCAAATAACTCTTCATAATCATCTGGATACCCTGTATTCGACTCTCCTTGGTACCATATTGCACCAGCTATAGCATAATTCTTTAAAGGATAAATAACTGAATTATATAACCCTGTAGGCATATATTCAAAATGAGTTCTATCAGAAATACTATTCATTTCACATCCTATTTTATATTTCCATCCACCAGATAAGTCAATTTCTTCATTATCAAACACTAGTTTATAAGGTTTATCTTTTATAAAACCGCCTATACCTGTATTGCTTATAACTCTTATAGATATAACATTTTTTCCTTCTTTAAGTACTTCATTATTTATTAAATATTTTCTTGGAGGATATCTGTACTCTGTTCTCCCAACTAATACTCCATTTACATATGCTTGATCACTATCTATGATAGTTCCTAGATATAGTTTAGCATCACAATTGCTTAAATGCTTAGGTAAAAAGAATTCTTTTCTAAACCAAACTGCTCCATTTACTTTATCTAAAGAAGTATCTCTCCACATACCAGGAATAACAAACTCTTCCCATAATGAATCATCTATGTCTTTTGAATACCATTTATTTATTAATCCATTATCATTTAAATCTAAATCCTTATACCACTCATTAATTCTATCATCATCATCTTTTTGTTTACTTAATACATATTGTTTATTTTTGCAATTTGAAATTATCTCGTCAAATCTATTTAAATTTTTTAAGCTTTCTTCACTAATCCAAGATTCTATTGGTGTTCCACCAATTGCTGTTGCAATTAGACCTATAGGTACTTTGTATCTTTCATATAATTCTTTTGCAAAAAAATACCCAACAGCACTAAACTCTAGTGCTGTTTCTTGGTTCAAAGTTTTCCAAAAACCATATTCTAAATTCTCTTGTGGTCCTTCAAAATTATAATTTTTGCTTGCAAAGAATTGTCTTATATTGCTATTTGAATATTCCAAAACTTCATCTTCGTATAGTTCTAATATTCTTTCTATTTGCAATTCCATATTAGATTGTCCACTACATACCCAGACATCTCCAATTAAAATATCTTTAATTATTAATTCTTCATTTCCTCTTATCGTCATATTATAAGGTCCGCCAGCCTCCAAATGCCTTAATAAAACTGACCAATTTCCTTCATTATCTGAAATTGTTTCATATATTTCATTTAAAAACTCTATTTCTACTTTTATATTATTATCTGCTTTCCCACAAACTTTAGTTTTATCTCCACGTTGAAGAACCATTCCATCGCTTAATATGCTAGATAATCTAATACCATTCATATCTTTATATCCTTTCATAATTAAATATTATTATATTCAAACCATAAAAAATCAGCGTAGTTTTTACTTTTAACACCATTACTTGTAGCAAACATACCTATAGTACAGCCAACGAACCCACCTGCTACTTCTGTACTTAAATATCTAATATCAAAACCTTCTTCTAATAAATTATATTTAATGCCATCGTTGCTATAATAAAAATCTAATTTTAGGTCTCTACCAATGATTTTAAGAAACACATTCTCACTGTCTAAAAAAACTTGCTTAACTACTTCTTCTTTCCCATCTTTAAGTGCAATGATTCTAAGTACTTTATCTTTATTTACTATAGAATACTCAAATCTCAAATTATAATTATTACTTTGAATTATTGCTAACCCTGCACTTTCATGTTCATTTTTAGGTTCAAATTCAATCATTGTTGATGCTAAAAACTTATATTCTTCTTGCCTTACTCCTATATAAGCAGGATTTCCTAAGTCATTTAGATTTTCTTCTTTTAAATACAGTCTTAATGCACCTTTTCGTTCTGTTAAGGAATATAAATTATTGCTTGGATTTCTTAAAAATAAAAATCTATGGTCTAACCTATCTCCATAAAAATGATAACACTTTTCTTTATCTTCTATTTTAAATTCATTTGTTGGAATTTCTTGCTCTAATTGTAGTATACCTTTTCCTTTATTAATAATTGGCCATCCATCTTCCCAATCTACTTTAGCCAAAAATGTTTCTCTTCCCAAATTACAGTGCCCATCAACTTGTCGACTAGCAAGCATTACAATAAACCATTCATCATCTTTTGTTCTTACTAAATCCCCATGTCCAACATGTTTAATAGGATAGTCTTTTCCTAAATGTCTATGAGTAATTATTGGATTTCTAGGGTTATTTTCATATTCTCCATAGATAAATTTACTTCTTGCAATAGTAATACAATGATCTGGACCTGTTCCACCTTCTGCTATCATTAAATAATAATATCCATCTTTTTTATATAAGTGCGGTCCTTCAGGCCAAATAACATTTTTCATTGCCCCATTCCACACGTCGTGGCTTTCTCCAACTAACTTCATATTTATTAAATCTATTTCTTGAATCCATATATACCAATCGCCATTGTATTTTACACCTTTTCTATTAGGTCTAGTTCCAATATAATAGGCTCTTCCATCTTCATCAAAAAATAAACTCGGATCGATCCCCTCTGCACCCTCGATTATATATGGATCTGACCATGGACCACTTGGATTTTGAGAAGTTACAATAAAATTTCCTCCACGAGTAACATTAGTTGTTATTAAATAATATGTTCCATTATTGTAACGTATAGTAGGAGCATAAATACCTTGTGAATGCTCTATATCATTTAAGTTTACTTGAGAATTTCTATCAAGAACATTACCTATTTGATTCCAATTGACTAAATCCTTGCTATGAAAAATTGGAACTCCAGGGAAATAAGCAAAAGTAGAATTAACAAGATAAAAATCCTCTTCAACTACGCATATTGATGGATCTGGATAAAATCCTTTTAGTATTGGATTTTTCATTAATGTGCTCATTTCATAACCTCACTTTTATTTATCACCAAATTTTATAATTTCCACTTAAAGCTAAAAAGGCAAATAAATATAGACAATTATCATAATATCTTCTTTCTCCCTTTCTTAATGGAGTATTCCAGAACTTATCTACACATTCTTTTTTATATTTACCTTTACTTGCTAAAGATGCCATTGCATTTGTTGCAATAATAGCAACTGGATGAAGCGCTTTTTCATTTATGATTGTTCCATCTATTTCATATATTAAGTCTTCTTTTCCTTTTACTGTTTCACAAAAAAATCTTTGAATATTATCAGCACAATCACTTTCCCACTCTGATGCTTTAAACCATTCATAATCTAGCCCTAAATTAGCAGCAACCCTATATGCATCACTATAATATCTTTCTCTATTATCTCTTCTAAATGGATCACCATTATAATGAGCATATTCTGGTGCTAAACCAGTAACAGGATGACATGCTTTTTTCAAATACTCTCTACTATTCTTTGCAGCTTCCTGCCAAAACTCTTTATCTTCTTCATAACACCAAAGGGAAAATAATTCATAAAAATGAGGTAAGTGATATGATGGATCAGTAAAATTACACCCTGGAACGAATTTTATTAATTTATTATTTGGCTCCCACATAGGATACCCATCATTATTTTCACCTTTATGAATACATGTATACAATAAATCTTTTGCTTCTTTTGAGTAATTATATATTCCTTCGCCATCTCCCCATCTATGAGAAGCAAAAAATAATGCCATTGCAAAATATTCTTCTCCATCGGGAGCTGGTCCGTCTGAATACTTAACTCCTTCTGGGCTTACTGACCATGCAAAGTACCCTGCATTAATACCCTCTTCAAGATACATATATTTTTTAGAGAAATTCCATAATGAATCAAATTCTTTTTTCATATCTCTTTGGACACACATCATCATTGCATAGGACATTCCTTCTGTTCTTGCATCATTATTTCCAGTATCAATAAAACAAGCTGTATTCTCATCTAAAATATGATAAAATTTTTCTTCTTCATCATAAAAAATTGTTTGATATATTTCATCTAATCTTCTTTCTATTTCATTTGAAGAGTAACCATATTCTAAAAATAAATTTGTATATTCATTTTTAATACTCATTATTCCTTAACACCTCCAATAGTTAAACCAGATACAAAGTATTTTTGTAAAAATGGATATAAACATACTATTGGGAAGGCTGTAACAATTGTTATTGCAGCACGAAGAGATTTTGGAGTTACTAAATTACCTGCATTTTTCACCATTTCAGCTGTTCCAGTTCCACCTTGTTGTGTTGATGATGATAAAAGTTTCATTAATTCATATTGCAAGGTTGTAAGTTTAGGGTTTCCGGAAGCATATAACATAGCATCAAACCAAGAATTCCATTGACCTACTGCTATAAATAAAGCTACTGTTGCAAGAACTGGTTTACATAATGGAAGTATTATTTGCATAAAAATTCTAAGTTCTCCAGCTCCATCAATTTTTGCTGATTCTATTAAACTCTCAGGTAATCCGTTTATATATGTTCTAATTACTATCATATTAAAAGCACTAACTAGTCCAGGTAAAATATAAACTAAAAAGTTATTTAATAAACCTAATTCTTTAATTAAAATATAATTTGGAATCATTCCTCCATTAACATACATAGTTAACACATAAATAAATGATATTTGCTTTTTAAATACAAAATCCTTTCTACTTAAAACATAAGCTAACATAGCTGTTAAAAATACTTGTACAACAGTTGCAATTACTGTTCTTGAAACTGAAATAAATGCTGCTTGCATTAAGTTATTATTTCTAAAGACAGTTTGATAATTTTTTAATGTAAACATTCTAGGCCATAGATATACACCGCCTCTTACTGAGTCTATTCCATCATTAAAAGATATGGCTAGAGTATTTAATATTGGATATAAAGTTACTACTACGAAAAAAATCATAAATATGAATAAAATTATATTGAAAATTATATCACTCTTGCTTTTCCTCTTTAAATTTATATTTAACATAAATCCTCCCCCTTAGAATAATCTTTCTTCGCCCATTGATTTTGCAAACTTATTAGCTAAGAATATTAAGACTATACTTATTACACTTTTAAATATACCAGCTGCTGTTGCCAAAGAATAATTTCCGAGGCTTATTCCATATTTCAGAACAAAAATATCTATAGTTTGTGATACTTCTTGTATTAAACCATTTCCTAATAAATATTGAACTTCAAATCCAGCATTTAATATATTTCCTATATTTATCAGTAATAATATAAAAATCGTAGGTTTTATTCCTGGTAAGGTTACATGTAGCATCTTTTGAAATCTTCCTGCTCCATCTATTTCTGCTGCTTCATATAAGTCAGGGTTTATAGAAGTTATGGCAGATAAGTAAATTATACTTCCCCAACCTACTTCCTTCCATACATTAGCTGCGCCTACTATTCCCCAGAAATACTTAGTTTCTGCAAAGAAATTAATAGGTTTTTCTAATACATTAAACCAAACTAATAATTGATTAATTATTCCTGTTTCAGGTGATAAAACTTCAGCAACAATTCCTGTTACTATTATCCATGATAAGAAATGTGGTAAATATGATACTGTTTGCACAAATTTTTTGGCCAACATATTCTTCACTTCATTTAGTAGTAAAGCAAATCCTATGGAACAAACAAAACTTAACGTTAAGTTTATTAAGCTCATAGCTAAAGTATTTCTTATTACTTTTAAAAAAGTAGGGTCTGCAAATAAAAATTTAAATTGATCTAGTCCAACCCATACTTGATTAAAAAGGCCTTTTGCAGGCTTAAAATTTTGAAATGCCATTACCCATCCGACAAGAGGAGCATAGCAAAAAATAAATACATATATTATAAATGGAATTGACATTAAAACTAGACTCTTCTGTTTCTTTATTGTATTCCATAAACTTTTGTTAGGTTTTTTTCTACATTTAAAGTTGGTTTTTTAAGTTCTAATTGCATCCCAAAACTCTCCTTCTTAATTTTCTTAATTTCAAATAAGGGGGAAGCTTTTATACTTCCCCTATTTTTTATTTATTAAATAATTCTGCTCTTCTCTTAGCTTCTTTAGCTAATGCTTCTTCATAAGCTTTTACATCAGCTTGAGTTGTTAAAGTAGTTTGATATTCATTCCAAGTTGATTCAAAATCACTTGTTCCACTCATAACTACCTTTGGAAGCCATTGTTTCTTTATTTCATCCATTTTTTGCATTGCTATTCCAGCAGGTGTTTCTGCTGTTAAAGTACCTGCAAAAGAGTAAATTGGGAACCAAGGTTGATTCTTTTCAGCAGGTTCTGGCATAAAGTCTGTAAACTTTTTAAATCCATAAGCATCTAATATTTCTTTATCTACTGGTTTTAAAGAATCATAGAATTCTTTTGGTTGTTCGCTTGGTATTACTGAATTCTTTCCATCCTCTAATAATCCTTTAAATTGTGGCATATATGTGTACATGCATAAATTTTCATTAACCCAATCTTGATTTCTATTATTTTCTCTTTGTTCTTCTGTTCTGTAGAATAATCCGTCATCTCCAACCTTATAATCTACATCTTTTTCTCCCCAATATCTTAATATCATTACTTCATCACTTAGTAAATCATTAACTGCTTGTAAAGCACCTTCAACATCTTTACAGTTTACTGATATTCCAAGTCCACCACCAGCATTTATTGCTGATCTATTTCTGTAATTAGATGTTACGTTTGGATCTAAAGTTAATCCTAGAGGTACATAAGTTCTTTCGTCTAATCCTTGTTGTACTAATGATGCTTCAGCAGTTAGGAATTGCCATCCTTGATCTACCATTCCTAAAACTCTACCTGTTGAAAGTTTAGAAACATATTGGTCATAAGATGATGTAAATGTTTCCGGATCTATTATTCCTTTATTAAACATTTGATTAAGTTTTTCAAAATATTTTTTTGCTTCTGGTAAAGTATCATAACTCTTTACAGTTATTTTGTTTACATCTATAGATGTACCATCACCAGGTTTTGGATCTATAGCAGCTTTACCATCATTAGGATATCCTGCTAAGAATAGAGGTGGATTTTCTAAACAGAAATATCTCCAGTCGTCTGATAATATTTCAAATCCAATAGTAGGTTGTCCATTTATTTCTGGATTTGCTGCTTTATATTTTTCAATTAAATCAAAATACTCATCAACAGTCTTAATTGTAGGATAATTAGCCCACTTTAGCACTGCTTTTTGAATCCAGAAGGCTTCATCATTGTGCTTAGTTTGCATATCCTTTCCTTTTATATTACCAAATTGAGGTATATAATAAATATGTCCATCTTCTTTTCTTACTTTATCCCAGTCACTTTCTGACCATAGATTCTTTATATTAGGATATTTATCTATATATTCATCTAGAGCTACTAAAGCACCTGCATCAACTAAAGCTTGTGTTCCATCTCCACCATCAATAAAATCTGGATACTCTCCACCAGCTATCATTACACCTATTCTTTCCTTTGCAGTTTGACCTGTAAGCCATGTTTCAGTAATTTTAGCTCCTATTTTCTCTGCTATAGCCTTTTTAAGCCTATTATCTGGAACTTCTTTACCTGCTGTTGCATAAAAAGCACTAAATTCTTTTATTCCATCCTTATTAACATTTGAATTTTCATCTGACCCTTTGCTAGAACATCCAGTAAAAATACTTAAAGCTACCATTGAAGTTAAAACCAAACTTAATAACTTTTTAGTTCTCATTATTCAAATCCCCTCACATTGTTTTCGTTTACATTGCGTGCACACAATTATTTTTAAGACTTAAATCTATTAATTAAATTTTATCATTTACCCTTTAAATAACAACCTTCCAAATTATAGTAAAAAATACCACAAATTATAGATTAATATATTTTTCTATTTTTATCATCACTTATTCCTGACATTCTATAAAAATAAGTATTAACTCTATCCCTCCATTCTCTAGCATTTTCTAATTGCTCATTAAACTTCAGTTTAAGATGTAAATATATATCTTCATTTATAAGTTCCTTTATTTCATCTAGTTTATCTATAAATTTTTCTACTAAATCATAACCTTCAAAATGTGAATCATATATATGCTGAATTACTGTTTTTCCACTTTTCAATAAATGAGTGTATTTAACATTATGGAAAAATAATAATAATTCATCTGGACATCTATTTATATCCTCATATATTTCTTTTAATGGTGATTTATATTGTTCTATATATCTTGTCCCATTTTTTATCGTTCTATCTATTCCTATACCATTACAATCTGCTCTATTATAGGTTCCCCATGGAGAATATTCATATCCATCAATATCAGGCCCATAATGATGCCCTGGTGAAACCATCCATCCAATTCCTAAAGGTGATGTATAATTCTCATAGCTTTTCCATGAATTTAATAGTATAAATTTAATATTCCTTAATACTATTTCATTATTTCCAAAAGTAAGATTAATCCATTCATTTACTATTTCTTCACTTGTTATTTTACTATTCCAGATTAATCTCCCATATCCATAAAGATTAGCTTGGGCTAAAAAATTTCCAGTCCAGTTTAAGTCATTACCAATATTAGATATAGCTGCTACACCTTTGATTCTTTCTTTAACACTTGAATCTCTATTGTTTGCATAAGTTTTAAAATCTAAAATTTCCTTCCACCATGGAACTAAAAAGCAAACATCTTTCTGTTGGCCTGTATATTCTTGAGTTATTTGAAGTTCCAATATTTTATTTGTATTATCCATTCCTCCAAATAAAGGTGAAATAGGCTCCCTTACTTGAAAATCCATAGGACCATTTTTAATTTGTAAATATACATTATCTAAAAATTCTCCATCAAGTGGACCAAAACATTCAAAAGCTGCTTTAGCTCTATCTGTTGAATAATCACGCCAATCTTGCTTGCAGTTGTATACAAAACACCTCCAAATCAATATTCCTCCATATGACTTTAAAGATTTTGCCAACATATTTGCACCATCAGCATGATTTCTTCCATAAGTAAAGGGTCCTGGTCTTCCTTCTGAATCAGCTTTCACCATAAACCCACCCAAGTTAGGTATATTGTCATAAACAAATTTAACTCTTTCTTCCCACCATTTAATAACTTCTGTATCTAATGGATCTGAAGTATCTAATGCTTTCAAAGTTATAGGCGCAGCAAAATTAATACTAAGATATATTTTAATTCCCCATTTACTCATAATGTCACTAACTATTTTTATCATATCTATTTTATCATCAATAAAATAAGTTTCCTCTTTATGAACATTAGTATTATTTATAACTATTCCATTAACGCCTATAGATGCTAAAAGCCTAGCATAATCATTAATTCTATCTAAGTCCTCTGCAAGTTTATATTCATCATTAAATGCTTCTCTTATTAAATCACTACTAGCAGGTATACCTATAACCTTCATTATTTCCTTCATTTTATTTTTATTTCTTACACTTTCATAAAATATAGAACTTCCAGCAAAGCCTCTTTCAACTGTTCCATCTATATTGTCCCATTGATTTATAAGCCTTAGTTCATTTTCTGGATTTTCTATTATAGGATCTTCAGTAAATTCCATGTTTTGTTCTAATAGTCTTAATAAATGAAATACTCCATATAAAATTCCACTTTCATCTGGTGATGAAACACTTATAAAGCTCTTATCTTCTAAAAAGTTTTGTTTAATTTCATAGCCATTTTTTCTTAATGTATTAATATTTTTAATTTCTAGTTTTATATACTTACTAGCTTGTATATCATTTTTATTTACATATAAACTTTGAGTTACCTTTTCATCATAAGCATGCTTTAATGCTTTTTCTAACTCTAATAAAGAATTTTTTATAATATCACTTGATTTGTAATCTACAAATATACATTTTAAATATTCCTTATAATTAGAATTTTTAATTTCTCTATGACTAAGCCAAGCTAAATACATATCATTATTTTTATCTATCATCTCAAATCCCCCTCATCAAAATATAATTGTTAAAATTGTATTTATATCAAAATATCCCCTTATAAACCAAAAAAATAAGCAAATAAATTTGCTTATTTAGTTTATACAATAAAATTTTATCATTTATAAATTTTCTTAACAACAATACATATTATAGAAAAAAATACTAATAATTTTAGTTTTAAGTAAAATTATTAGTATTTTTCATTTTATATTCTCATTTAATTTTATATTTTCTCGATATCAACTAACTTTGCTTTTTCTTCTTCCATTGTTATAGCAATCAATTTTCTTTTATATGAAAGCACTGCTAATATCATTATTCCAGATGAAATTAAAAATATAATTGGCACACTTATTTTATCAAAAAGGTATCCATACATCATATTACTTAATGGCATTGCAATCATACAGCCAGTTCCCATAACTGTCGATACCCTTCCCATAAAATCTAATGGAACAATATATTGAAAATTTGTATTTAAAAATGTATTTGCAAGTGCTATAAATAAACATATAGTAAAAGTTACTATTAACATTAATAAATATAAATATATTTTACTACCACTTATTGAAACTAAAGAATCAAAAGCTACAACAGCATATCCTGATAAAGCTATGGACGATATCATCAAACTGCTGTAAATGTTCTTTCCAACAGAATTCTTTTTAGAAAGCCATCCTACAAAAAAAGTTGCAACTATCATTCCTATTACTCCAATAGAATCTACTATCCCGTATTGAAAATCTGAAACTTTAAGGATACTTTTACTGATATAAATACTTCCTATAGTAAAAGCACCAAAAGAAAAATTTAAAATCATTGCTAAACTAATTATATTTATAATATCTTTTCTTTTTTTAATAAAGCCTATTCCTTCTTTAAATTCTCTAGTAAAGCTCTTTAAAGAAAGCTTACCTTTTTCCTTAATATTTTTAGGAATAACTAAAAAGATTTCTGAAATCGCTGAAATAAAAAATGAAATTGAATTTACTATAAAAACAGCCTCTAATCCAAAACCTCCATAAACTACTGCAGCAATAGCAGGTGATATTACATTTCCAATAGACATTATGAGTGAATTCAACGCATTAGCTTCTACTAAATCTTCCTTTTTTGTTATGGTAGGAATTATTGTCTGAAGAGTTGGATTATCTATAGTAGAAATTAAAGAAAGCGTTATTACTAAAATATAAATATAACTTAATGGCATTTCCCCTGTAATAAAATACATGATAGCGAAAATTGTTACTACTAATCCACTAACTAAATCTAAAATAATTAAAATTTTCTTTCTATCAAACCAATCAACTATTACTCCAGCAAATGGTGATAATATTAGCTCTGGAATTAAAGCAACAGAAAGTATAGATGCAAATTTAGATGCTGATTCCGTAGTGTTTAATACAAATAGTGATAATGCAAAACTTTGCATATATGACCCAATTAAAGATGTTATTTTTCCAAACATTAGAAGTGAAAAGTTTTTGTCTTTCAAAAGATTAATTTTCATTTTTCCCCCTTTTTATACTATAAAAATTCATAGTAGTATTGTTTCCCCAAATTTATTAGTTATTTTTATAGAACACTGGTATATTCAAAATATTATTTTAATATCTATACCAAATATATTTGCAAATAATAACTATAATACCATATTGCAGTAACATTATCTCGTTCGCAAACAACCTTTTCTAAATTTTAATACTTTTATATTCAAAAAGGTATAGAATACTTTTTCAATTCTATACCTTTCTACTATGTTTATAAATTCAATTAACTTAATGACTTCGATTTTTTATTTATAACTCTAAGTAATGTTAAAATAGCTCCAACTAAACAAATACATCCAATTCCAACGAATACAAATCTCATACCATATATAAAAGCATCTGCTCTTCCTTCTATATATCCTGTAACTTTATATCCAATTTTACTACTCATTCTACTATATAAGAGGCTTGTTGAAAGTGCTATTCCAGTTGTTGTTCCTAAATTTCTTACTAATCCATTTATACTTCCAGCAATACCAAGCTTATTTTTGTCTACTGTTGACATTATCAATGAATTATTTGGTGATTGGAAAATCCCACTTCCAAAAGATAATAATCCTACAAATATTGCAACAACTATAAGTGATGTGAATTCTGTAAATATAGTTAAGCAAAATACACCTATTGTTAAAATACTTAATCCTAAAGCAGATATTTTTTCACTTCCAATTTTATCTGAAAGATGTCCACTTATAGGAGCTACAATAGCTAGTATTATTGGTGAAACTGTCATCATAAATCCTGCTGCACTTGGGCTAAGCTTTAATACATCTTGATAATAAAATGGTAAAATTATATTTATTGCACCTATGGCTACAAAAGATGTAAATCCACAAAATATACTTAATGAAAATAACTTATTTTTAAATATACTTATATCTAACATAGGGCTTTGTATCTTTTGCTCTATCTTTATAAACATTAACAATAATATTAAAGAAAGTATAAGAACGCCTATAATCATAGGGTTAGTATATCCTAAACTTTGACCAAAGTTTATAGATGTAAATAATAATATTACTGCAAACATAAATAAAATAGTTCCTTTTATATCAAATGGAACTTTTTCTTTAACTTTTTCAAAGTTTAATACTTTTACTACACCAATATAAACTAAAATTCCTATAGGTATGTTTATTAAAAATATGTATTCCCAAGGTGCTACTGATACTATAAGTCCACCTAATGTTGGTCCTACCATAGTTCCTAAAGCTACTGCTGTTCCTGTCATTCCAAGAGCTCTTCCTCTTTCTGTAGGAGGAAATGTTTCTGTAATTATTCCTTGATTAGTTGCCATTGCTGCTGCTGCACCTATTGCTTGAATTATTCTAGATATAATAAGCATTATAAGGCTATTTGATAATCCACAAAGAAGTGAACCTAAAGTAAAAACTCCTATTCCTATTTTAAATACTTTACTTTTTCCAATTATATCTCCAAGTCTACCAAATAAAAGAATAGTTGCACATATTGTTATTAAATAACTTGTAACAACCCATTCAATACCAGCCATCGTTGTACCAAGATCTCTAGCCATTGTTGGTAGCGCTACATTTACAATACTACTATCAAGAGTAGTCATAAAAGTCATAGGTAATACTGTAAGAAGTATAGCCCACTCTTTTTTTATCTTCATATCGTTCATCTCCTAGTCTATCTATTACATTTAATCATTATATAATACTCCTATTTTTTTAAAATGAAAATCCATAAAAAAAAACGTAGGCTTAAACCTACGTTAATTCTCAAAAAATATCTTTAAAATCTTCATATTTTTATAAAAATTCTAATTAAATACAATTTTATTGTAATAAACCTTGAAATTCTCCTCTTTTTTTAAGATTTCTTGTGCTTCTATGTAAGGCTTCATTATTACTTCTTTACTTTCTTCTAAATAGAACTTAGCATAACCACCTTCACCATACTTTTCTACTAGATGTGAATAAACCCTTCTATATGTCTCTTCTTCATTCAAATCATTGTAATTCTTTCTTGAAAAGTTATAGCATCTTTCTATCATATCGTATATATCTGTTGTTCTATCAGCATCTGAAACTATATATCCATATATACTTCTTGGCTCATGAGCATTTGATGCCCTATGATCTTCACATGCTTCCCCCATTAATATAAGTTCTTCTTTGGTAAACCATTTTTTTAGATTACTATCATTTATAAGCATATCCCTTGAATGTATTTGATGAGTTTTTCTATCTATACTCATTCCTAAATCATGATATATTGCAATAGTTAATACCATATTTTTATTTACTGGGAAATATTTTGACAATTTAATTGATGAATCTATTACAGTTGCTATATGATTTATACCATGTCCCTTATCAAAAGCTTTATAATTTTCTAAAATATCTTCTACTAGATATTTAAATAAATCCCTATCTATTTCATTATTTATTACTTCGTAACTTTCTTTGCTTATTCTTTCTTTTATTTCATTCAGATTTCTCATAAATACTTTAATAATAAATTTCAATATATATATGTTTCAATTAATTCTCTTCATCACTTTAGTGTTATATAATTAAAAGTTAATATTCTTATCTAAGTAAATTAGCAAAATTGAAAGCATATAATTATTTGAATTTTTATATAAGTTGGTAAAATAATTACTTTACTTAAATACCATCAATTATAAGTATAATTATATAAATGTATGATATTTATTACAACTTATATATAATCTATTATTAATTCCTCCTCACTAAATGTATTTTTATTTCTGTTCAAAGCCAGTATCTTTAAATAATCACAAATTGCTATAATTATAACATAAAAAAGGAAAATCACAGAGAACTATTTACTCAAAAGTTAATAGCTTACTTTTATTAAGGACGTCGCGTAACGCGACTCCCTTTACACTTTCTTATTACTTTTCTAAGGGGCTCGCGAAACGCGAGCCCCTTTTAAGTTATTGATTTTCCTTACTTAAAAGAGTTTTTAATGAGATTTTTTTTATCTATTATTTAAATATGCATAAAACTAAATATTTAATATTTTTATAAAATCTTTCCCATAAAAAAGCTACTTTAAATTAATATCTCTTTTATAAACCTTATCTAAATATCCATAAGAATATGTCCTGTTATTATATATCTTTCTAATTTCTTTACTTAGCATTTTTCCTTTTTATTAAATAATAAATAAATACACAACTAAAAATAGAAATTATAGTTCTTATGACACTACTAAATCCATCTAATCCATCTAATCCATACATTGGGCCAAAGCAAAGTAATATAAATGGTATAATTAATGGAAGATAAATATCTAACTTTGATATAATTATCATTAATACTATTAATATTAAATCAAGTATCCAAAATCCTAAAAATATTTTTAATAACTTCTTACTTTTCAACCAATTTGCTAGTAAAATAATTGCAGGCCAAAATAGTATATATACTATTGATACTATTATATTTTTAAACTTTACTGGTCCTCCCATTAAAAACTCATTAAAATTTAAGCATAAAGAGGTAATAATATTCAATATTCCTACAATGAGAATCCATACTTTTTTAATCTTTAGTTCCAATTTACTTTTAAGATTATCTTTCAAAATAACTCCTCTTATTAACTTTATCATTTTCTTATTTATTTCAATTCTATATCCTAATATTAATATCTTATATTTAAAAACTTACAAAAATCTCATTCTATTACTTAAATTTTTCTAACAAAATACATGTTATATATAGGTATTAGTTATTATCCTAAAAAAAGTAGAGCAACCTATTTTGTTGCTCTACTTTTCTATAAGCTACTACTATGCAATTTCTTCAATAGCTCTAACTTCTCTAAGTTTTTCTTCTACTAGCTCTATAAGCTTTTCTTTATCAGCTTCGTTATTTACTACATCCATATTATCCATATCTATTATTAAAACTTCTGATGCCTTGTAACAATTTTCTACCCACGCATCATAATCTTTCCATAGGAAGTGATAATATTCCTTTAAGCTTTCATCAATTTCAAATTCTCTTCCTCTTAATGCTATTCTATTTAAAACTGTTTCGAAAGAACCTTTTAAATATACCATTATATCTGGAGCTTTCTTAGGAAGTTCTTCTAATTCTTCTAGCATATTATGTAGAAGATCTTCATATATTTTCATTTCTAAGTCGTTAATTCTGCCAAGTTCCATGTTCTTCTTAGCAAAGTACCAATCTTCATAAATTGATCTATCTAAAACGTTATTATTATGTACTAATGCTTCTTTTATACTTTTAAATCTAGTGTTTAAAAAATAAAGTTGTAATAAAAATGGATATCTCTTCTTTTGGATTTCTTCTTCATTTTCACTATAAAACAAAGGTAAAATAGGGTTATCATCTACACTTTCATAAAATACATCTGATTTAAAGTGCTCCCCTAAAATTTCAGCCACAGAACTTTTCCCAAGACCTATCATACCACCAACAACTATCAACATGCTTCACCTATCCTTTACTTTTTGTCTTTCTCTATATTACATAATTTAAAATTCACTTTCAAGTCTTGACTTTTATTTTTATACCATATATAGTATTTATTCTATTCTTAAAATACCTTATGTAGTAGTTATACTATTCTTAAAATCTATATATTCACATTTATTTGAATTATCAATAAGTTTTAATTTTATATGTAAATCATATTTAATTCAAGCTATTGGTTCATTAATGGACTATATTCAAGGCAAATATATTAAAATGTGCATTAAAAAAGCTGCTCTTACAAAGCAGCAAAAATAATCATCAAAACCATTAATAAAAATATTTATCGCATTATAATAAATATAGGCATATGACTTTTAATAAACAAAAAGTACTACATTACTTTATATTTTAATCCATCTATCAATATAAGACTTATTCAAAAAAATATCTCTAGATAGATAATCTCTAAGTGTTATTCTAAGATATTCTGGATTATATCTAACATTCCTATTATTAGCTAAAGACTTGTATCCAGTTCCCCTTTGTAAATAGTCTGAAGTAGCAACACTATAATATTTTTCTTCATCAATATCTTTACCATTTATAATTACTCTCTTAATATTATTATCATCATGTTCAATTATAGCACCTGATATATGAAGTCTTCCTAAGAATCTTCTTCTAAAACCTGAGCCTCTACCCTCTTTATAACACAATTCTGGATCTAAAGATTCCTCTAAAGCTTCTTTTATATACTTCCCCTTTATCTCCATATAAGTTGGATTTAATGGTGATGGACATATTTCAATTAACTTTTTAAATGATACTTTTCCTTTTCTTATACCACTATTCATAATTCCGCTGTTAATTAAACCAATATCACATTTAAGTACATCCTTAATAGCATCTGCTAATAAATTAGTTATTGGATTTTCCTCTATAACATCATGCCACATATCTCTATTAATACTATAAAGAGGTACTCCAAGACTAGCATTTGCAATTTTTTTATTTTCCTCAATGATTTTTATAATATTTTTATCCATTTCTACATCTTTTATATTAATATTTATTCCATTAATATCATTTATCTTTCCATTATAATCAAATCCCAAAAGCCCTAAATTTTCACCATAGCATCCTGACATATGAATTACAGTATTTTTTACTAACCTAGGTTCTATCATAAGTTCATGACTATGACCATCAATTATAATATCTATTCCCTCCATAGTATTAGCTATATCGGTATCTTCAATAAGTCCTAAATGTGAAAGTAAAATGCACACATCATACTTACCTTTATTATCACTTAATTCTTTCTTAATCTCTTCTTTATAATCTAAACTATCCATACCTAAGAGATTAAGAAAGGTTTTATAATTGGGGGATGTTCCTATTATTAAAAATCTTACACCAGATTTATTTATTATAATACTTCTTTTAACTCCTAAAATTCTACTTCTATCTAACTTAACTAAATTACAAGATAAGAATGGTACTTTATCATTATTCACCATAGCATTTAATATTTCTAAACTTTCAAAGGCTTCATTATTACCAATTGCAATAGCTTCATATCCAGCTTCTAAAAGCAATTCTCCTCCAGCTTGCCCCATCGTCCCTTGAAGCATTACGTCTTTAAAATCATGATAATCTCCTGCATCTAAAATCAATGTATTTTCATCTCTCAATTCTTTTATTTTAGTAGTAATTTTAGCAAAATTCTCAAACCTACTATGTACATCATTGGTATGTAATATTTTAAATCTCATAATTCTATCCCCAATCTAATATATTTATTTCATATTTTTAAAATAAATGGATACCTCAAAATACCTTGAGATATCCTATTTTAATCTTATAATAATTCTTTTCTAAGTTCTTCTCCTGATTTTGGAGATAAATAGCTAAATGGGATATCTAGCACTGTACGTGCTCCTGTTTGCCCTTCTTTATGTAATCTATACACAGCTCTTGCATAAGATAATAGCACACAAGAAGTAAACTCTGGATTACTATCAAGCTTTAAACTAAATTCCATTCTTTGTTTTGTACCATCTCCTGTAATCCCTGTACGAATAACAAATCCCCCATGAGGCATACCCTTATGATTTTTATTCATTTCTTCTTCAGTTATAAAATTTACTGTTGTGTTATACTCTGAAAAATAATCAGGCATATTTATAATTTCATTTTTAATATAATCTAAATCTGCATCATCTTCTGGTACAACATAACAAATTCTTTCATGCTTTTCTCTAGCTGAAAAATCTTTATTATTTTCTGTACGAATCATTTCAATAGTACTTTTAATTGGTACAGTATATTGAACTCCATCCTTAACACCTTTAACTCTCCTAATAGCATTTGAATGTCCTTGACTTACACCCTTACCCCAAAAGGTATAATCTTTTCCATTTTTAAGTACTACCTGACCTAGAAGACGATTTAATGAAAATAAACCTGGATCCCAACCAACTGATATAAGTGAAATAGTACCAGCATTTTTAGTTACATTATCTAAGACATTAAAATATTCTGGAATCTTTGCATGAGTATCAAAACTATCTACTGTATTAAACATTTTTGCTATCTCAGGTGTTTGCCTTGGTAAATCAGTAGCAGAACCCCCACAAAGAATCATAACATCTATTTTCCCCTTATAACTTTCAATCTCTGAAATATGTTCTACCTTTGAAGTAGTTACTAATTTCTTTGGATTTCTTCTTGTAAAAATAGCCTCTAATTGAATATCTGGATTTTGTTCTAAAGCTAATTCTACACCTTTACCAATATTTCCATAACCTACAATACCTATTCTAATCTTATTGCCCATATACTTCCTTGGCTCTAAAACCAAGCTCCCCCTTTTTATAGATTTTAAATTTACCTTTATAATAATATTACCATATCATTTAATTTTTTCCAAAAATTCTTTTCATTTAATAATTTAGAATATTTGTAACATAAATTTCTTCTATGTACATTAATATCTACATTAATATCTACATTAATGATGATAATACTCTTTATATATAATTAGAGTATTTTAATAACCTAATAAAAAAAGATGCTGTATCATATCAATGTTACAAAATTTTAAATTAATAACATTAGTATAATACTGCATCTTTTTCTTTTTACATAAGCTTTAATATTTCTTTTTTTATAGCTACAAATTCATCACTAGTAACTATATCTTCATTTCTCTCTTTAGGTAAATTAACTTTTATTTCACCTTTTATACTTGCAGGTTTTTCTGATATTATATATATCCTGTTAGAAAGTAATATCGCTTCTTCTATATCATGAGTTATAAATAATATAGTTGAATTCATTTTTTTAGTTAAATCTAAAAGCCATTTTTGCATCTTTCTTCTCGTCATAGAATCTAATGCTCCAAAGGGTTCATCTAAAAGCATTATATCGTTAGATGTTAAATAAGTTTTTAAAAAGTTGGCTCTTTGCTTCATTCCACCTGATAATTGCAATGGATATTTATATTCAAATCCCTTAAGCCCAAATTCATCTATATGTTTTTTTACTTCTTCTCTTGCGCTCTTTTTGCTATTTCCCTTAAATATAAGTGGAATACCTATATTATCTATAACCTTTTTCCAAGGTACCATCATATCCTTTTGATACATGTAGCTTAATTTTCCATTTACCTCTACTTCTCCACTATCACTATTTATTATGTTAGTTAAAATATTAAATATTGTACTTTTACCACTACCTGATGGTCCTAGAATAGATATAAGTTCTCCCTCTTTAACATCTATATTAATATCTCTTAATATTTCCATTTCATCAAAGGACTTAGATACATTTTTTAACACAATTTTATTTTGATAAGAACTCATTTGTATAAGCCTCACTTGCTTTCATTTCCTTATTGATTAATTTATTATCATATAAGAATTTTGTATAGTTATCCCACACGCTATCTTTCATTTCTCCCCAAATCTTAGTATCTTCCATATATTTATCTGCAAGATACTTTTGGCTTTCTATTGCAAGCTCTTCACTAATTTCAGGTACTTTACTTACTAATAGCTTTGCACTTTCTTCAGGATTTGCTATAGCCTCTTCATATCCCTTAGTAGTTGCCTCCATAAACTTCTTAGCTAAATCTTTTTTGTTATTAACAGTATCTTCAGTTGCTGCAATAATTGGTGTGTAATAATCTAAAGCTAGATCTAAATCTCTAGCTGGTATATAGTTTATATCAAAACCTCTTAGCTTAGCTTCTGTATTAGTCCAAGCTTCAAATGTCCACTCAAAATCTAAATTATTCTTAGTTGCAATAAAGAAATCCTCTGTTCCCGCATCTACAATTTTTAATTTACTAAAATCTGCTCCATTTTTCTCCATTACAGCCTTTAATATAGCTTGTTCTGATGGACTTCCCCATCCACCATAAACTTTATTTTCAAAATCCTTAACTGTTTCAATGCCCTTTTCTTTTGGAGACGCAAAGCCTGATGTATTATGTTGAATTATTGCTGCTATAGCTTTAACTGGAAGTGGACTATCTGATGTTCTTGCATATGTTAAATCTTCTTGATAACTTACTGCAAAATCTCCCTTACCAGCAGCTAAAAGTTGGAGTGATGATCCTTCTGATGGTTGTATTATTTCAACATCTAAGCCAAGTTCTTTATAATATCCTTTTTCCTGTGCAACATATAATCCAGTATGATTAGTATTTGGTGTCCAATCTAAAATTACAGTTACCTTTTCTAAACCTTCAGAACTCTTTACCCCTTCATCTTTTTTGCTACATCCAGTAAATATTGTTAGTGCTGTTACTGACGCTAATACTACTGATATAATTTTCTTTTTTAACATTACTATTTCACCTCTAAATTCATTGTTCTTAATTTTATTTCTTCATACTTAGTTTTTTATTATTCCATGGAGTAAATACCTTCTCCATTAAAGAAACTAAAAGGAATATTCCCATGCTTATAGCAACTATAATTACTATTGATGCAAACATCTTATCTAATGCATATGCGCTTCTTGCTCTTGTCATATATACCCCAAGACCTCTATCGCCTCCAAGCCACTCTCCAATTACAGCTCCCATAATGCTGTATGTTGCTGCAATTCTCATACCTGAAAAGAAATTTATCATTCCATAAGGTAATTTCAAATGTAAAAATACATTAAATTTTGATGCTCCCATCAATTTAAAATGATTTATTAAATCCTTATCTACACCTTCAAGTCCATCAACTATACTTATTACTATAGGGAAAAAACACACTATAACTACAACTATTATTTTAGGTAACGCCCCAAAACCAAACCAAATTATAAATAATGGTGCAAGAGCAACTGTTGGTATAGTTTGAGAAATAACAAGAACTGGATATAAAGCTCTTTTAATTAATGGAACCATATCCATAATTATTGCTAATATAATAGATAATGCTATTGCAATTAAAAATCCTACTAGACCTTCATATAGAGTTGCAAAAATATGTGGTATCATATTTTTGAAATCTTTAATTAATACTTCTATAACATCAGTTGGAGCAGGTAATATATACTTTTCTATTCCTCCAACATTAACTATAAGTTCCCATATAATTAACAAAATTAAAATAAAAACTATAGGTGCTATCTTATTTCCTATACTTCTTAATCTTTTCATCCATCGTCACGCCTTCTTTTTTATAATCTATTTTAACCATAGATACTACTCTTGATGCACCTTCTTCGGTACAAATTTCTTGAGATTTCTTTACTATCTCTAATAGTTCTTCAAGTTCACCTTCCATTGTTGTTTCCATAGCCCCTACTTCATACTTAACTCCAGTAGATGCTATATATTCAATAACCTTGTCCACAACAGGATAAATTCTATCCTCACTTACTGTTGGTATAACTTGAAGACTTACATTACAAAGTGACATAGCCCTCTCCTCCTTCTTAATATATTTAAAAGTAAACAAATCCTATTTTGTCCATAGCGTAAAAAAATACAGTATCTCTGATTAGAAATACTGTTTTATAGTTCAATTTGTATATTTTTATTCAATAACAAATAATCTCCCTACGTTGGCATTATCCAAATCAGGTTCATGGGTCAAAATAGTAACAATTTTATCTCAGGCAGTTCGCTGCCCCCCCAGATTTCTATTTACTTTTTATAATTCCATTTTATTCATCTTTACTATAAATGTCAAGTTAATCAATAATTCTTATCAATTAAAGAAGCCTATTATCTAATAAATTTAAGAAATAAATTAATTATTATATACTTATTCTAATTATTACTTTTATTTGCTCCATATAGCACAATTATAAGTCCTAAAATTCCTACTATTATTTTTATAGTTGCCATTGAAATTAAAATAGAAAATAATATTACTGATATTCCAATTATCATAATATTTAAAGACGATGATTGATTTTGAATAACTTTATAAACATACATACCTAATAAAATTAAAACTGCTATCATAATTAGCATTGGTATCCCAACAAACATAAGATTCATCATTTAACTTCCCCCCTTTCAAAATCTAATGTATATCTCAACACAAGACTTTATTTATACACAGGAGTTATCAAACAATTTAATTAAATGTCTTTGCGATATCTCCTATAATTAAATTATTCTAATTAATGATTTTTGAATAATTTTTCTCTATACTTTTCAGTAATTCATTAAGATCTATCTTCTTATAATCTGCAACTTTTTTAGCTACATCTATTATTGCACTTGGATAACCATACTCTCCATTTACCCATTCTAATGCTGTTGGTCCATCAGTTTCTATAAGTATTTTATTTAATGGTATTTTATCTAAAACTTCATTAGTTTTATCTGAATAACCTATATCTACACTTATTGTAAAATAACAACCAAGCTCAATATATTTCTCTAATGTACTTATTTCCCCACTATACCAGTGTATAATAGCCTTATTATAATTATACTTTTTAAGAGTATTATAAATTTCCTCTTCTGCACCTTTCGTATGAATACTTACAAACTTATTTCTTTTAATACTTTCGTTCAATATAAAATTAAAAATCCTTCTTTGTGCTTCATAAGTGCTTGTATCCTCCACCCAAACATAATCTAGGCCTATTTCACCTATTATTTCACTTTCTTCTATATATGGTATAAGCTCTTCTAAACCTCCTTTATATTCTGCTGCTTTCCATGGGTGGATACCAAAGCATGGCTTAATAAATTTGCTTTGTTTGCTATATTCTTTATTCTTAATATAGCTTTCTACATCCATACTATTAGCTAAAGTTAATATTCCATTCTTATTTATATCTTCAATTGCTTTTTCTATATTTTCTTCAAAAAAATCTAAATGTGTGTGTGCATCTATATACATAATTCCTCCATTAACTCTAATTTATCTAATATATTTGATTGTTCTTTCCCAAACATTTTATTGTGTAAATCAGAAATATGTACAATCTTAAAATTATTAAGGTCTGAAGGAATTTCAGAATTATAAAATTCAAAATTTGAAACCTCAATACTATTGTTCTGCCATATAGCAAAATTTGCTAGTACAATAATAAATAAAATACTTGATATTAGCACTCTAACTCTCCTCGATAATCTTTTCATTTAATAAACCTCATAAAATATACCGCTTTTAACTATAAAGTTTTATATTTCTATTGTTGACAATTGACTATTATTTACAAATTAAGTATATCATTTGATTATAAATAAATCTATGTTAAAACCTTTATAGTTAAGGACTTATTATAAAAAGATTAACTAATGATGCTATATTATTTTAGAATAAAAAAAATGAACATATGTAAGTTTACTTTTATATAGTTTCACTATAGTATAAGAGTAAACTTACATATGTCCTATTTTTTTGCTTTATTTTAGTTTTCTACTTCATAAATCTCATAATAAACATTTAGTGAATTTATTGGTTTATTACCCTTAGCTGAAGTAAAAGCATATGTGTAAAAGCCACTTCCATCATCTATTCAATTTTAAAAATATTTTTTTTCAACTTTATCCTCTATTCCAATTTTATACCTTTCTATCTGTTACCACGTCACTTCTTGATAATACTATGCTTCATATAGCTATGAAATATAAATATTTCATTTTTATACTACTTAACTTCGTATATTTCGTAATAGCTATCATCTATTTTTATTCCACCATCTACATTTTTGGATTTAACATGATTTACATAAAACCTATTACCATTATTACTCCACCCAATTACAGAAAGCCAATTATCGTTAGTTATATCAGTCAAGATTGAATTGGTCATAATTTGAATATTAGATATCTTTAAATTATCATTTATTCTTGCTAAACTCATATTGAAACTACCATTTAAATCTGTATTTGTAATTATTACAAAATCTTTATCTTCATTAAGTTTAAAGTACGAGTAATCATATTTTAATTCTAACTCTTTTTCTAATTGCTTTGTTTTTATATTATACCTCCAAACACCAAACTCATCTTCTACATCCCCGGAGAATAATATATTATCATTACTATAAACTACATCCCCTGTAACTTTAACCTTTATTGTACTTTCCTCATCAAAAAATGTGTTTAATTTATTATTTTCAAAATATCCTATAATAGTAGGCTTTTCGTTTGTTGTATCAGATAAAGAAATATAAATTTTATCATCTTCTGCCATTAAAATATTTAATTGTCTTTCCCTTATATCTTGCATTACCTCTCCACTTATCTCATAGTAATTATCATTTACTGTATCAATTAATACCATTTTATGGATTCCATTTTCTTCATCTAAGAAATAAATATCTAATTTCCCATCATAGCTTTGTTGAAACCTATTTATATCTCCATTAGTCTCCTCTATTAATTTTTTATATGCAGTAATTTCCTTAAAGTTATAATTATTGTCTAACATATAAACTTTGTTATCAGTTAGAATTCTAAAGAGCCCTCCAGTGCCCATATATTCCGCAAGTAGTTGCCCTCTAACCTCTTTACGCTCCCAACTAACCACATTTCTATCATTTTCAACATCATCTGTAATAGTTCCTACTTCTAAACTATCAATATATAACTTTGGAAATTGAGTCTGATAAATTGTTCCTTTATTCTCTCCAAAATCTTCACTATATTGAATTTCAATTAATTTATCATCATTTCTTATCATAGCACCACTTTTATTACCATGAAGATTTTCAGTTGTTACTAGCTTAACAATATTAAATCCATCATTAGAAATAGCTGTATCTTTTGCATCTTCATCTATTACCACACTATCAATAACCCTATCTTCCAGTGAAATTTTATTTGAACACCCTATCATTACGATTGAAGTAAAAGCTATTAATAATATAGATAATTTTTTATTTTTCATATTATCTCCTCCCTTTCTTATAACTTCATTTTAATAAGGGATTGTTTTTAAACTAATGCTAGATTATTTCCAAGTTGTTAACCTTTAGGTAAATTTACTATAAATTTAGTTTCATCTCCATTTAAGTTAACATTTATTGTTCCTTTATGTCCTGTAACTATATTTCTACATATATATAAACCTAATCCATTTGACTCCTTTGAAGAAAAACCTTTTTCTTCAACTTTTACAAATGGTTCAAAAATTTTCTCTTTTATTTCGTAAGGGATGATTTTCCCTTTAGAAGAAATAGAAAATTCCACATTGCTTTCTATTTTTTTAAGACTAATTTCTATAGTTGTATTATTACTAGAATATTTAACTCCGTTGTCTATTAAATTACTAACCATCATTCTTAAATATTGTTTATTTCCAGCTATATATTCTTCATCAATGTTACATTCTATATTTAAATTCTTTTCTTTTACTTTAGGAAGTTGTAATTGTATCAATTCTTCTATAATATTTTTTAAGTTAACCTCTTCAAAAGCATATTCTTCTATATCGCTACTTTGTTTTGAGATATCTAATAGTGATATAACTAAATCATGCATTCTGTTACTTTCAAATATAATTCTATCTAAGGCGTTATTTTTAAATTCTTTATCATTAAAATCATCTTCTCTTAAAATTTGTGCATATCCTGATATATTAGTTAATGGTGTCTTTAATTCATGAGTAATATTTCTAAATATATTTTTTTCTTGCTCATCTTTCAACTTTAGCTTTTCACTCATATTATTGAATGTATTAATAAGTACACCTATTTCATCTTTTGATGTTTTATTTATCTTTTCAGGATAATTTCCTCTAGTTATTTGAGAAATCTTATCTTTTAAAATTATAATTGGCTTTATAATAGTCGATGATAAAAAGTATATTGAAATATATATTAATAAAAATAATATTAATACTATAACATTAACAAGATTTTTTATGTCCTTATTTCTTAAATACTCAGAAGTATAATCTTTTATTAAAACTAAAATTCCTATATTTTCATTATCTTTACCATAAATAGGAGAGCTTAATTTTCCTATTATATTTCCATTCTTACTTTCTATATCTACTACAGTTTTATTATTTTTTGCAGCTTCAAAAGAAAATGGTATTTCCTTTAATATATTTAAATCGATTACTTTTTCATTAGTAATTCCTATTGCTAATACATCACCATCTAAGCTATAAAAAATTCCTTGGCAATTTACTCTTTCTATAATAAATTTTAAAACCTTATTGTTAAAATCATCTTTTAACATCTTTTCTTTTTCTATACTATTTATTACTATATAATCCTCTAAGTTTTTAGCTGAAACTTTATAAATATTACTCATATCTTTTGATATAGTATCTTTAAAATTTTTATTAAAAAAATTATCTATAATTAAATTAAATAATAATATTGATAAAATAAATATCAGTGCTAAAACTATCCCATACTTACGCCTTATTGTTAACATTTTTCTCCTTTAGCATATAACCTATTCCAAATATAGTTTCTATATTAAAGTTGTCTTTTAGTTTTTTACGTAATCTTGTTATATGGACATCTACTGTTCTTGTATCTCCTAAAAAATCATATCCCCAAACTAAGTCTAATAATTGATTTCTGGAATAGACCTTATTTGTATTTTTACAAAGAAACACTAACAATTCAAATTCCTTAGGCTTTAATTGAATTTCTTCACTATTTACATGAACACTTCTACAATTTTCATTAATTATTATATTATTTACAATTATTTTCTCTTGATCTTTAGAAGTAATAAACTTTTTTATTTCTTCTCTTCTTCTCATTGCTACTCTAACTCTTGTTATAACCTCTCTTATATCAAATGGCTTTGTAATATAATCATCTGCTCCAAGCTCTAATCCTAATATCTTGTCCATTATATCAATTCTTGCTGTAAGCATAATTATTGGAATCTTATAACTTGAAATATTTCTGCAAACACTAAACCCATCTGTATCATTTAACATTATGTCTAGTAAGATCAAATCTGGATTAAAACTCTTTATTTCATCTCTTGCCTCTAATCCATTTGGATTTACTTTTACCTTATATCCTTCTTTCATTAAAGCAAATCTTAGTATTTCACTTATATCTCTATCATCTTCTATAATTAATATATTTTCTCTCATATTTCTCTCCCAAATCTACTATCTAACTAAATTATATAGTATGAATATTAACATATATTAGCAACTTATTTCCAAGTTGTAAATTTTATAATTATATTAATTCTATTATACATATAAACATGCTTACAAATAAATACATTTGCCTTATTAAATAATATAAAAAAGATGATTCTCTTAAATCTAGAATCATCTTTTTTATATTATTATTTTAAATTTTCTCCATTGCTTTCTATTACTTCCTTATACCAATAGAAACTTTTCTTTTTATAACGTTCTAAACTACCTGTACCATCATCATTACGGTCAACATAGATAAATCCATATCTTTTCTTAAGCTCAGCTGTTGAGGCACTTACTAAATCTACACATCCCCAACTAGTATATCCCATAACTTCTACTCCGTCTTCAATAGCTTTACCTAGTTCTAAAAGATGGTCATTTAAATATTGAATTCTATAATCATCAAGTACAGTTTTTTCACCGTTAACTTCTACAAGTTTATCCATTGCTCCCAATCCATTTTCAACTACAAATAGTGGCTTTTGATATCTATCATAAAAGTAATTACAAATATATCTTAATCCTTGAGGATCTATTTGCCATCCCCATTCTGATTCCTTTAAATATGGATTTTTAACTCCTGAAGTTAAATTTCCTCTTCCTTTTTCATATTTATTTATATCTTTAGCTGTACATTTACTCATGTAATAGCTAAATGAAATAAAATCAACAGTATTTCTTAAAATTTCTTCATCCTCATCTTCCATATTTATGCTTATTCCAAGATCTTTAAATAGCTTTTTAGTATATGACGGATATTTTCCTCTTACATGAATATCTGTAAAGAACATTAAGTCTCTATCTCTTTCCATAGATGCTATCATATCATCAGGATTTGGAGTCATAGGATAATTAACTACTCCAAGTACCATACACCCAACCTTTGCATCTGGCATAATTTCATGAGCTAATTTAACAGCTAAAGCACTTGCAACTAATTCATGATGAGCAGCTTGATACAAATCTTGCTTTGTTAACTTATCTTTAGGTGTTAAAATTCCTGCTCCCAATAAAGGAAAATGTAGTACTGAATTTATTTCATTAAATGTTAGCCAATACTTAACTTTTCCCTTGTAACGCTCGAATACTACTCTACAATAGTTTTCAAAGAATTTTATTAATCGTCTATCCCTCCAACCATCATAAACTTTAGCTAAATGAAGTGGTGTTTCATAATGAGAAAGTGTTATAAGTGGTTCGATTCCATATTTTAAACATTCATCAATTACATTTTCATAAAACTCTAAGCCTTTTTCATTTGGTTCTGATTCGTCACCTTTTGGGAATATTCTTGACCATGCAATAGAAAATCTTAAAACCTTAAATCCCATCTCTGCAAATAGCTTTATATCTTCTTTGTATCTATGGTAAAAATCTATACCTATTAACTTTAGATTGTCTTCTATCGGCTCTTCTGATATAGTCCCCATTATTCCATTTGGCATAATATCTTGAATTGATAATCCTTTTCCATCTTCTAAGTACGCACCTTCGCATTGATTTGCTGCAATGGCACCTCCCCATAGAAAGTTATCATTAAACATTGATCTCACTTTATATCCCTTCCTTATTTAAGAATTCTTATTAAAGTTTCTTTTTTATTTATGAATGTTTTTTCTGTTGGAAGAACATCCATATAATCTGCTGTATTTGTTATTATAACAGGAGTTATTATATCATAACCTTCATTTTTTATTCCTTCTTTATCGAATTCTAATAATAAATCTCCAACTTTTACATTATTTCCTTGTTCTATATGAGAAGTAAAATACTTTCCATTTAATTGAACTGTATCAATTCCTATATGAATTAAAACTTCAACTCCACTTTTACTTCTTAATCCTATAGCATGCTTCGTCTTAAATATAGATTCCACAGTTCCTTCAATTGGTGAATAAACCTTTCCTTCTGTTGGTAAAATTGCTATTCCTTTTCCCATAAGTTCCTGAGAAAAAACATCATCTTTAACTTCTGATAAAGGAAGAACCTCACCCTTTATTGGACTATTTACTACTAATTCACCTACTACTGAAGCTGCACTATTTTCTTTTTTGTCACTTTTTTCTGTCTTATTATCTTCACTTTGTGCATCTTTAAATCCAAGTATTAAAGAAGCAATTATTGTTGCTACAATTGATATAACTATTGTAATACATGCATTTCTAACATTTGCTAAGTCATCTGAAATATAAACTGGTATAGCTGCTAAACCTGCTGTTGCAGATGCATAAGTTCTTATTCCTGTTAATCCTGCATAAAGCCCTGCTATTCCGCCACCTATCATTGATGCATAAAGTGGTGTCTTTAATTTGAAGTTAACACCATAAAGTGCTGGTTCAGTAATTCCCATATAAGCAGTCATACTACTTGATAAACTTAATTGCTTTAAGTCCTTATTTTTAGTCTTTAATCCAACTACTAATGCTGATGTTGCTTGTGCGATATTAGATGCTAACATACCTGGTCCTAAAATAGTCCCATAACCTAATGTAGCATATTGAATTTGCTGTATTGGTGCAAAACAATAGTGCATTCCTGTCATTACAAAGAATGGAGTAAATGTTCCCATTATTACTGGTATAAGCCATCCTGCTCTATCATTAATAAAGTTCATTCCTACTGCTAAACCATTACCTACAATGTTTCCTAATGGCCCTAAAATTGAAAATCCAATTATAGAAGTTAATAAAATAGTAATAAGCGGTACTAAGAATACTTTCACTGAATTAGGTGATATTTTTTTAGCAAATCTTTCTATATATGATTGCGCATATATGATCAATAATATTGGTACAACACTAGATGCATAAGAAATCATAGTTATTGGAATTCCAAAAAACTTTACTGGATCTCCTGTATTTAGAGCAGAAAAACTTGGATGAAGTAACGCTGCTCCTAATATAGCTGCAAAGTATGGGCTACATTTAAATCTTTTAGCGGCTGAAAATGCTAATATTACTGGTAAAAAATAAAATACAGTATCACTTATAAATGTTAAGAATATATAAGTTTGAGTACCTGCATCTACAAATCCAAAGGCCTTTAATATAGCTAATACAGCTTTTATCATACCTGAACCTGCAAGTGCTGGTATAACCGGAGTAAATATAGCAGTTATTGTTCCTAATATCTTATTTATTATTCCTGTCTCATTATCTTCTGAAGATGATTCATTCTCTCCAAAGTTACCAAGCTTATGAAATTCATCACAAACCTTACTTACATTAGTTCCTATTATAACTTGGAATTGTCCATTTTTATTTACTACACCTTGTACTCCTTGTAGTTTTTTAATTGCTTCAGCATCTGCTTTACTAATATCGTTTAAGTTAAATCTTAAACGTGTCATACAATTAGTAACACTTGCAACATTTTTTTCTCCTCCAACTAATTTCAATAAATCAGTTGCTAAATTCTTATAGTTCATATTTTCCTTCTCCTTTTCTATTATTTTTATTTATTAAAAAAGACCTAGAGTGTATGTAATAAATAATTAATAGTCCATTTATTACATACACTCTAGGTCTTGCCTGCTTAATCAGTAACAATCCTAGTAAAAATAATCTCATTTAATTTTCATTTATAGTTATTCTTTTTATATGAACAGTTAAATATACTAATTCATCACCTGATAATCTTCTATTATATTTGTTCTTTATTAAATCTGCAATTTTCAAACTGCATCCATACTCCTTAGGATATCTAACCTTTACTATTTCTTCAAAATCTTTATCTACTTCTTTTACTTCTTCACTATTATTCAATACCCTATAAGCAAAAAACTTTAAATGAGTAATAAATCTTGTATAATATAAATCATCTTCCTTAAAGTCTATTTTGTATTGATATCTTATTATATTTAACACATTTTGTATTAACTCTGTAACCTTGATTGTATCTCTATTACTTTCAGAACCCAACTCTGAGTTCACAACATGCATAGCAATAGATGCTGCCTCATCTTCAGGTAATTCTACATCAAATTCTTCATTTATTAATTCTAAAGCCTTTAGTCCTATGTTAAATTCATCTGGATAAAATCTTTTTACTTCCCATAGAAGTGCATTACTAAATTGCAACCCAGATTTTTGTCTGGAAACAGCGAAACTAATATGATCTGTTAATGTAAGGTAAACATTTTCATTAAGCTCATGATCTAACTTTTGTTGTGCATATTTTATGATATTTTCAGTAACTCTCATGTACTCCATTGGAATTTGGGTTAAGAGAGAATATAGTTTTCCTGCTACATTTTTTGATTTTAAGAAGAATTCCTTCTCTATTTTCTTTTTATCTACTTCATCGCCTTTTTTCTTCTGAAATCCTATTCCTGATCCTAAAAGAATCCTTTCTTGATTTCTTTCATTAACAGCGCATATTACATTATTGTTTATTATACGTGTAATCCTCATAGATGCCTCCTACTGTAATATTACAGAAAATAAAAATAAACCTAAACATTAAGCAAATATACATAAATATATACTTACTTAATGTTTAGGTCTTGCCTGCTAACCAGTAACAATCCTAATTAAAACAAATAATATTCTATTTGTTTTAATTATATCATCACAATAACTTTTTATCAATATATTTTTTTAATTTTATTATATAGTTATTTAATAAATGTCATATTTCTATAACCAATAGAGCTCCAAACAATATGGTATTTATTATTTTATAATTTATATATCATTTATATCTAATGATATATTTATATTTTTGTTTTTAGGCTCTAATCTAGTCATCTTTACTCCTGCAGCATTCAATAATCTTTTAGATGCCTTAACATTATCTGAATCTGAATATTTATCTGAAAGGTATACTACTTCTTTTATTCCAGCTTGTATTATTGCTTTTGCACATTCATTGCATGGAAATAAAGCAACATATATTTTAGAGCCATAAAGGTTAGTTCCTCTACTATTTAAGATAGCATTAAGTTCGGCATGTACTACATATGGATATTTTGTCTCAAGAACATCACCTTCTCTATTCCATGGGAACTCATCATCTGAACATCCTCTTGGTAATCCATTATATCCTTGACTTAGAATCTTATTATCATCATCGACTATGCAAGCCCCAACTTGAGTACTCGGGTCTTTACTTCTCTTTCCAGCAAGAATTGCTACCCCCATAAAATATTCATCCCAAGATATGTAATCATTTCTTTTCATTTAAATCCCCCCTAAGATAACTAAGAATTAAAGATAAAACTTATTATGTATAAATATATTAAACTTGGAATTTAGTTAATTAATTTTTATTATAAATTATACATTTTTATTACTTTTAAAATATATTTTTATTATAGCATTAATTTTAAAAGATTCTATATTATCTAACAAAAATAAATAATTTAGAACCTATAATAATACTGTTTTTGACAGAATTACAAATATGTTAATTAAATTAGAATTAGTGTTATAATTAAATCATTCCATTTATAGAATAAATTATAAATGTAATAATTTTATCTATTTAAAAATAGTAAACTTTATTGTTATATATTATTAAAATATATATATGTATATAAATTAAAAGGAGAGTACCAATGAAAATTAAAAAAATCGCTTTTATTATGGTAATTTTATTATCAGCTGCTCCACTTACATCATGCTCAAAAAATAATAAAAACCCAATTGAAGAAAAGCAACAAATTGAAGAAAAGCAACAAATAAAAGATACTGCTAATGAATTTGATAATGCTAATAACGCTGATTCATATTCTTCAACAAACAGCGGTTCCTCGACAAATAATGGACAAACAAATGAAAATACTCAAGAATCTAATTCACCAATTCAAGTGACTAAAATAGAAGGACGAAGAAAAGAATTTATAGAAAAATTAGATAATATACAAAAAGAACTTGATTCCTTACCTGAAAAGAAAGATTCAGATGCTGGAGTAACAAATGCTATGAGAAGTTACTATGGAATATCCTATGATATGTATGATAAAGAATTAAACGAAATTTATGATTTACTAAAAGATCAGTTATCACCAGAAACAATGCAAAACTTACAAAATGAACAAATAAAATGGATAGAAGACAAAGAAGCTTTAGCAAATGAGGAAGCTGATAAATATAAAGGTGGGACATTTGAGCTTGTTGCATATAATATATCTTTATATGAATCAACAAAAAATAGATGTTATGAATTAGTTAATAACTATATGACAGATTAAAGTTTATAAATAAAGGAGATATCTCAAAATTAAAAATGTAAAGTTTAGAATGAAAGTAAAACTACTGAAAGTAGTTTTTAATATAAATTTAAGCATTTCAGTATTAAATACCACCTCAATTTTGCATTCTAAATTCTACATTCAATAATTTTCTAAGACATCTCCTTATATATTAAATCTACATTATAGTCATTTTTATTAATATTAAATTACTTATTTAAACTTTCTAAATCTTAAATAACGTTCTTCTAAAAGTGCCTCTTTAGATTTATTATTTAATATCTTAAATTCATTTATTAATTCTTCTTTTATAGAACTTGCAACTAACTCTATATTTTTGTGAGCTCCACCTCTAGGCTCCTTTATTATCTTTTCAATTATTCCTCTTTCTAAAAGCTCATATGAAGTTATTCCCATAATCTCCGAAACATCCTTTGATTTTGAAGGATCCTTTAAAAGTATAGAAGCAAATCCTTCTGGAGAAAGTATAGAATAAACTGAGTTTTCAAGCATCCAAACTCTATCTCCACAAGCTAAAGCTAAAGCCCCACCGCTTCCACCTTCACCTATAATTATTGAAATTATAGGCACTTTAATTTGTGCTATTTCTATTAAATTTCTTGCTATTGCTTCTCCTTGCCCTCTTTCTTCTGCCCCAACACCACAGTACGCACCAGATGTATTTATAAAACAAACTATAGGTCTATTAAATTTCTCGGCTTGCTTCATCAACCTTAGAGCTTTTCTATATCCTTCTGGATGCGGAGATCCAAAATTTCTTTCCATATTTTCTTTTAAATCTTTTCCTTTTTGAATTCCTATTATAGTAATTGGATTTCCATTTAAAAGCCCAATTCCTCCTACTATAGATTTATCATCTTTATAACATCTATCTCCATGTAATTCAAAAAAGTTAGTAAATATTTTATCTATATAATCAAGTGTAGTTGGTCTTTCTACCATTCTTGCTATTAATAATCTATCATAAGCCTTGATTTTTTTATTCACAACTACACCTCCTTATTCCTATGAAATTTCAAAAGAGTTGAAAGAGCCTTTTTTAAATCTTCTCTTTTTATAATATTATCTATAAATCCATTTTCTAATAAAAATTCTGCACTTTGGAAATCTTCAGGCAATTTCTCTTTTATAGTTCCTTCTATTACTCTTCTTCCTGCAAAACCTATTAATGCATTAGGCTCTGCTAGTATAATATCTCCAAGCATAGCAAAACTTGCTGTAACCCCACCTGTTGTTGGATCAGTTAAAACAGTTATATAAAGAAGTCCTTCTTCACTATGTTTTGCAAGTGCACTACTTATTTTAGCCATTTGCATCAAAGAAAATATTCCTTCTTGCATTCTGGCTCCTCCAGAAGCTGTGAAGATTATAATAGGTAATTTTCTTTTAGTAGCTTCCTCTATTGCTAATGTTAATTTTTCTCCTACTACAGTTCCCATACTTCCCATTAGAAAGTTTGAATCCATAACTGCAATAATTGTTTTATTTCCACCAATTTGACATTCTCCTGTTACTACTGCTTCAGAATGACCACTCTTTTCTTCGTTAGCCTTTAATTTTTCTTCGTAATTTGGAAAATCCATTGGATTTTTAGACTTCATATATTTATTAAACTCTTTAAAAGTATCTTTATCACAAATATATGATAATCTTTCATAACTACCTAACCTAAAATAATGATTACAATTTGAACATATATTAAGATTTTCTTCTAAAGACTTTTTATATAAAATTTTGCCACATTTATTACATTTTACCCAAGTTCCATCTGGAACTATAGGTATATCTTTTTCATCTTCTTGTGGAGTTATGTTAATAACTCCGTATTGTCTCTTTTTAAAAATCCCCATAATTTTCACCAACTATAAATTATATTCTTTGCTTATAAAACTAGTATCAAAGTCCCCTAAGCGAAATTTCTCATTATTTAAAATATCCATTTGAAAATCTATATTATTATCAATACCTTCTATAACAAACTCATCTAGTGCTCTAAGCATTTTATTAATTGCTTCTTCTCTATTCTTTCCATAAGCTATAAGCTTAGCTATCATTGAGTCATAAGTTGGAGGAATAGTATATCCTGAATAAACTGCTGTATCTACTCTTATTCCATTACCTCCAGGTAAATTTAAAAATTCAATTTTTCCTGGTGAAGGTATAAATCCTTTTCTAGGATTTTCTGCATTTATTCTACACTCAATAGCATGCCCCTTTATCTCAACTTCACCTTGAGAAAAACTCAGTCTTTCTCCATTAGCAATCTTTATTTGCTCCTTTACAATATCAGTTGATGTTATCATTTCTGTTATTGGATGCTCTACTTGAATTCTTGTATTCATCTCCATAAAATAAAAATTACTGTATTTATCTACTAAAAATTCTATTGTTCCTGCATTAAAATAATTTACTGCTTTAGCTGCATTAATTGCTGCCCTTCCCATCTCTTCTCTTAAATTATCACTTAAAATTGATGATGGTGCTTCCTCTAACACCTTTTGATTTCTTCTTTGTATAGTACAATCTCTTTCCCCTAGGTGAATAATATTTCCATATTCATCACCTAAGATTTGAAATTCTATATGTCTAGGATTTTCTATAAACTTTTCAATATATATTGTATCATCGCCAAAATTCACTTTAGCTTCTGATTTAGCTGTAAAGTATGCATTTTCAAGTTCATCTTCTTTATGAACTATTCTAATTCCTTTACCGCCACCCCCTAAAGCTGCTTTTATCATTACTGGATATCCTATTTCTTTAGCCTCTATATATGCTTCGTCGATACTTTTAACTATTCCATTGCTTCCAGGTATTACTGGAACATCTGCATTTTTCATAATTTCTCTGGCTCTAGCTTTATCTCCCATAATGCTTATAGTCTTGCTACTTGGTCCTATAAACTTTATATTACACTCTTCACAAATAGATGCAAATTCAGCATTTTCTGATAAGAATCCAAAGCCTGGATGAATTGCATTGCACTTAGTTATAACTGCTGCACTAACAATGTTGCTTTCATTTAAATATGAGTCCTTTGATTTAGGTTTTCCAACACAAATAGCTTCATCTGCAAGCTGAGTATGCATAGCATCTTTATCAGCTTCTGAGTAAATAGCTACTGTTTGTATTCCAAGCTCCTTGCAAGCTCTAATTATTCTTACTGCTATTTCTCCTCTGTTAGCTATTAATACCTTTCTAATCATAAAAACACCTCTTTACTATCCTACCATAAAGGTTAATTCTGCTTCGCAAACCTTTTTATCATTTACATATGCAATTCCTTTTCCTATCCCTGCTGATCCTCTTATTTTAGTAAGCTCTACTTCTAACCTTAATGTATCTCCAGGAACAACCTTTTTTCTAAACTTTGCGTTATTTATCCCCCCGAAGTATGCTATTTTCCCTTTAAATTCATCTCTTTTTAAAAGTGCAACTGCTCCAGCTTGTGCAAGTGCTTCAACTATTAACACTCCTGGCATAACTGGCTCTACTGGAAAATGTCCTTGAAAAAAATACTCATTCATTGTTACATTTTTTATTGCAACTATTTTATTATCCTCTAAACTTTCAACTCTATCTAATAATAAAAATGGGTATCTATGAGGGATTATCTCCATAATTTCTTTTATATCCAAATATTTCACCTACTTTATCTTAAATAATTCCATTCCAAACTCTACAATATCTTCATCAGTTCTTAAAACTTCTACTATTTCGCAATCCTCTTCTGCTGTTATTTCATTCATTATTTTCATTGCTTCAACAATACAAAGAACTTCACCTTTTTTTACCTTAGAGCCTACTTCTACATATGGTTTTCCTCCAGGTGTTCCAGAAGAATAAAATGTTCCAACTAAAGGTGACTTAATTGCCTTAAACTCATCTTTATTTAAATCGTCTCTCTCAATAGATTCTTCTTTTATTTCTGCTTTATTATTTATAACTATTGCATTATTTTCAGCTGAACTTATTGCCACACCATTTCTATTACCATCTTTTGATACTTCTTTAAAACTTTCTTCATTTTTACTAAGCTTTAATTTAATACCTTCACTTTCTAATTCAAATACTCTAAGAGAAGATGAATCTATTGACTTTATTAATTCTTTTATTTGTTCATAAGTTAACACTTCTATCTTCCCCTCCATTTTTTGAATATAACTGTTCCATTATGTCCGCCAAATCCTAATGAATTAGATAATGCATAATCTATTTCTTTATTTTTTCCAACATTAGCAACTAAATTTAAATCACATTCTTCATCTGAATTTAAGTAATTAATATTGGCAGGTATAAACCCATCCTCTAAAGCCTTTATAGATATTATTGCTTCAGCAGCTCCAGCAGCTCCAAGTAAATGTCCTGTCATAGATTTAGTTGAACTTACACAAACATCTTTTACTGAATCTTTAAAAGCCTTTTTTATTGCTAAAGTTTCTACTTTATCATTTATTTCAGTAGATGTACCATGAGCATTTATATATCCAATTTCATTTGGCATTACACCTGCATCATTCATAGCATCTCTCATTGCTCTATAAGCTCCATCTCCATCAAGTGTTGGTGAAGTTATGTGATAAGCATCACAAGTTGTTCCATATCCAACAACTTCTCCATAAATCTTTGCTCCTCTTTGAATTGCACTTTCTAATTCTTCTAGAATTAATGCTCCTGCTCCTTCTCCCATGACAAATCCATTTCTATCTTTATCAAATGGTATAGATGCCCTGTTTGGATCCTCACTTTTACTAAGTGCTGTTAAAGCTTGAAATCCTGCAATACCAAACTCATTAATTGATGCTTCTGCACCACCAACTATTGCTCTATCTAAATATCCATCTTTTATACTTCTATAAGCTTCACCAATACAATGAGTTGAAGTTGCACATGCTGTAGTAACACTTAAACATGATCCTAAAAGTCCAAACTCTATTGCTATACTTCCAGCTGCAATATTAGATATTGATGTTGGAATAGTTAATGGTGAAACTCTATTTGGACCCTTTTCTACTAAAGTTCTTATTTGATTTTCTATAGTGATAAGTCCACCAATTCCTGAACCAAATATTACACCAAATCTTTCTCTATCTACATTATCTAAATCTATGTTACTATCTTTCATACACTCTTTTGCCGCAACTAACGCTAATTGTGTATATCTATCTAATCTTTTAGCATCTTTCTTTCCTAAATAGTCCTCTGCCTTAAAGTCCTTTACTTCTGCTGCTACCTTAACTTTAAAATCTGTTGTATCAAAGAATGTTATTTTATCTATACCATTTTTTCCTTCTTTAACAGCATTCCAAAAACTATCTATTGAATTTCCAATTGGTGTTATAGCTCCTAATCCTGTAACTACTACTCTTCTCTTCATAAACTACTCTCCTTTTAAAGCATAACCATTCCACCATCTACATTTATTACTTGACCAGTAATATAATCTGATGAATTAGATGATAAGAATAAAACTAAATTAGCTATTTCCTTAGGCTCTCCTATTTTTCTCATAGGAATTGTCTTTATTACTTCTTCTTTTACTCTATCTGGTAAAACACTTGTCATATCTGTATTTATATATCCAGGAGCAATAACATTAACATTTATATTTCTAGCTGCAAGCTCTCTTGCTACTGATTTTGAAAATCCTATTACACCAGCTTTAGATGCAGCATAATTGCATTGACCTGCATTCCCAGCTACTCCAACAACAGAAGATATATTTATTATCTTTCCGTATCTTTGCTTAACCATAATAGATGAAACTGCTTTAGTTGTATTGAAAGTCCCTTTCAAATTTACATCTATAACATCATCAAAATCTTTTTCACTCATTCTTATAATTAATCCATCTTTAGTTATTCCTGCGTTGTTAACTAAGATATCTATACTTTCAAATTTATCTTTTACTTCCTTTATAAAGTTAATCACTTCTTCTTCATTACTTACATCACATTTGCATGCTACTACTTTAACGCCAAAGCTCTTTAATTCTTCTATTAAACTTTCTACTTCTTCATTATATTTTCTATAATTTATAGCAATATTAGCTCCATTTTGCGCTAATGTCCTTGCTATTTCTCTACCTATACCTCTAGTTCCACCTGTAACTATTGCATTTTTATCCTTAACCATTTAAAATTCCTATCCCTTCTAATGCTTTATTTAAAGATTTCATATCTTCAACATTATAAATATTTACTTTTAAGCCTTTTTCTCTACTTATTTCTTTGATAAAGCTACTTAATACTCTGCCAGGTCCAAATTCAATAAATGTATCAACACCCATATTAAGCATTTTTTCTATGCTTTCACTCCATTTAACAGATGATTTTATTTGACTACAAAGTAATTCTTCTATATCTGCTTTATTATCTATAAATTCAGCCGTAACATTAGATATAATTTTTGTGCTAGGATCATTAAATTCTATATTTTTAAGTTCTTCTTTAAGTTTTACTGATGCTTCTTCTAGTAAGGATGTATGAAAAGGTCCAGATACTTTTAATTCAATAGCTCTTTTTGCTCCAGCTTCTAAACATAATTCTTTAGCTTTTTCTACTGCCTCTTTTTCTCCACCAATTACAATTTGATTATTGGTATTATAATTAGCAATTTCTACTATGCCTTTATCTTTTGAATTTTCTATCGCTAACTTTATCTTCTCTAAAGGTAATCCAATTATAGCAGCCATAGATCCAATTCCAATAGGAACTGCTTCTTGCATATATCTTCCTCTCTTTTTCACTAAAACAACTGCTTCTTCAAAGCTTAAAGCATTTGCACATACTAAAGCTGAATATTCGCCAAGACTTAGTCCTGCAACAACATCTGCTTTAATTCCACTTTCTTCAAATGCTTTTTTTGCTGCAATTGAGGTTATCAAAATAGCTGGTTGCGTATTTTCTGTAATATCTAAATCTTCTTTATTCCCATTAAATATTAGTTCTTTTATATCAAAACTTAATATATCATTTGCTTTATCAAAAATCTCTTTACATCTTGGAACATTTTCATATAAATCTTTTCCCATTCCTATATATTGAGATCCCTGACCTGCAAAAACAAAAGCTGTTTTCATACTACCTCCTCTTTAAAGGCTCTTTCTTATATTTTCATATTCATTAAACATTTCTTCTATAATTTCCTTAGCACTTTGCTTTTTTGTAATCATCCCTGAAATTTGACCTGCCATAAGAGATCCATTTTCTATATCTCCATCTTTTACAGCTTTTCTCAGTGCCCCTCTGCCTAATTCCTCTAACTCTTCTATTGAAGTATTTTTACCTTCAAGATTTAAATACTCTCTTGCAAGTTTATTCTTTATAACTTGAACTGGATGGCCTGTAACTCTACCAGTTACAACAGTATCTATATCTTTTGCTTTTACTACAGCATCCTTATAGTTTTCATGAATACTACATTCATTGGCAACTAGAAACCTCGTTCCAACTTGAACTCCACTTGCACCTAATATGAAAGCTGCACCTACACCTCTTCCATCACCTATTCCACCTGCTGCTATGACTGGAATATTTACTGCATCTACAACTTGAGGAAGCAAAACCATAGTAGTTAATTTACCAATATGTCCCCCAGCTTCACACCCTTCTGCTATAACAGCATCTGCTCCAGCTCTTTCCATTCTTTTTGCTAATGCAACTGATGCAACCACCGGAATAACCTTTACTCCAGCTTCCTTCCATTTTGCAATGTACTTTCCTGGATTTCCAGCTCCAGTTGTAACAACTTTTACCCCTTCTTCAATTACAATTTGTGCTATCTCATCTGCATTTTCAGAAAGTAACATTATATTAATACCAAAAGGTTTATCAGTTAGTTCTTTTGTCTTTCTAATTTCTTCCCTTATAAAACTTGCAGGAGCATTTGCTCCTGCTATTATTCCAAGTCCACCTGCATTAGAAACTGCAGCTGCTAAAGAACTATCTGAAACCCATGCCATCCCCCCTTGAAAAATAGGGTATTTAATATTTAACAATTTGCAAATATTATTGTTCATGAGATTTCCTCCACTCTCTACTCTATTTTTCTATAACACTTTCTATATACTTCACTGCATCTCCTACAGTCTTAATACTTTCAACATTATCAACCTTTACGTTAAATGCATCTTCAAGGTCCATTACAACTTGGAATAAATCAAGTGAATCTGCACCTAAATCTTCTATAAAATTAGTTTCTAATTTTACTTCATCTCCATTAACACCTAATTGTTCTACTACTATGTCCTTAATCTTTTCAAATACCATTTTAAAATCCTCCTAAAATTTAATTAATGCTCCTGCCCAGGTTAATCCTCCACCAAAGGCAGCTAAAATTATTTTATCTCCTCTTTTTATAAGGCCTTTTTCAAACATTTCACTTAAAGCTACTGGTACACTTGCTGATGAAGTGTTTCCATACTTATCTAAATTAGTATAAAATTTATCTTTATCTACTTTTAATCTTCTAGCAGCATCATCTATTATTCTTGAATTAGCTTGATGAGGAACTATATATTTTATGTTTTCTAAATCCTCATTTGCTTTTTCTAACAATTCATTAACTATTTGAGGTACTATTGATACTGCAAATTTATAAACTTCTGCACCTTTCATTTCTATATATCTTTTTTCTAATTTTTTTTCTTTTGCAAAAGGTGTATTTAACTCTAATTCACCAGCAACTAAGCTTTTTTCTCCACGATTTCCATCAGATGAAAAACAAGTACTTATAATTCCTTCTTCATCATTTGATATCTCAATTACTGCAGCTCCAGCTCCATCTCCAAATAATACACAAGTACTTCTATCACTCCAGTCTATTATTCTAGATAAGACTTCTGATCCAATTACTAATGCTCTTTTTTTATCAGTTCCTCTAATTAAACTAGATGCAACTATCAAAGAATAAACAAAACCAGAGCATGCTGCTGATATATCAAATGCAGCTGCATTATTACATCCTAAAAGTCCTTGAACACTGCAAGCTGTAGATGGCATAATTTTATCTGGTGAAGTGGTAGCTACAACAATTAAATCTATATCATCCTTATCACAATTACTATTTTTCAAAGCAGATAATGCTGCTTTATATGCTAGTTCAACTGTGCCTTCTCCACTAGATATTCTTCTTTCTTTTATTCCGGTTCTTTTTACTATCCATTCGTCTGTAGTCTCAACTATATTTTCTAAATCCTTATTGCTTACTATATTATCTGGACAGTAATGACCAAATCCAACTACCTTTACTCCTTTCATTTAACGCCTCTTTCTAAAAATTCAACTTTTAAGTTACATTTAACTCAAATATCAAATATTTTTATTATCAAAATATTATTTTATATTAAGTTGTTATTTTGAATTTTTTAGTAGATGTACCTTTGACTTCTACATACTCAATCAATTACTTCGATGTCATACTATTTTATCAATAGATACTATTAAATAAATAAAAATACAGAAATATTGATTAAATTCCTCTTTTCAAATATTTTGACTATCAAAGCAATGTCATTATGATAATACCATTTTTTTAATTTGTCAACATTCGTAATATTTTTTTAATTATAAATTCAATCTATAATGTTCTTTTCATATATTTAATTTTATATTTTCCTTATGTACTACATAGCAAAACATCCTCAATTCATTTATTTTACAGCTTTCCCGTTCTCTTATTTTATTTTCCACAGCACAATTAATATCTATTAATATAAATTATTAATTAAACTATCTATTGTTTTTTTCAAAATTCTGAACTATACTATTAATAATATTTTGATTATCAAAGTATTATTCTTAAAATTTAAAGGAGTAAAATTATGAATATTAAACCATTAAAAATTGGTGATATAATAGCTAAAGTCCCTATAATTCAAGGGGGAATGGGTGTTGGAGTATCTCTATCAAATCTTGCAGGTAATGTTGCAAAGAATGGTGCTATTGGTGTTATTTCTGCTGCTCATGCAGGTTATATGGAGGAAGATTTTGAAACTAATACATTAAAAGCTAATCTAAGAGGATTAGCTAATCATATAAAGAAAGCTAAGGAAATAAGTTCAAATGGAATAATAGGTGTTAACGTGATGGTTGCAATGAACAATTATGTTGAGCATGTAAAAGCAGCCATTGAAGCTGGAGCTGATTTAATTATATCTGGCGCTGGACTTCCATTAAACTTACCTGAAATTGTAAAAGAAAGTTCAATAAAGATAGCTCCTATAGTATCATCTTCAAAAGCTGTAAAAGTGATTCTAGGCTATTGGAAAAAACATTTTAATAGAACTGCTGATGCCATAATTGTTGAAGGTCCAATGGCTGGTGGACATCTTGGGTTTAAAGCTAATAACCTAACTGATGAAATTAAGAATTTCGATAATAATGTTATAAACATAATTAAAGAAGTTAAAAACTTTGAAAATGAATTCAATACCGAAATCCCTGTTGTCGTTGCTGGTGGTGTATTTACTCATGATGATATGATTAAATACCTAAATCTTGGAGCTAATGGCGTACAAGTTGCAACAAGATTTGTAGCGACTCATGAATGTGATGCACATATTAATTTTAAAAATGCTTATGTTAATTGCAAAAAAGAAGATATTGAATTAACTATAAGCCCAGTAGGAATGCCAGGTAGAGCTATAAAAAATAAATTAACAGAAACATTAAAAAATCAAAAAGTAAAAATAACTAAATGTTATAATTGCTTGATTCCTTGTACCCCAGCAACAACACCATATTGTATAAGTTCAGCTTTAATCAACGCTGTAAAAGGCGATGTTGAAAATGGATTGGTTTTCTGTGGTGCAAATGCTCATCGAATAAATACGATAATTTCCGTAAAGGAACTTATAGATGAATTAATAGGAAAGCTTTAATTTAAAATTTAAAATTTATAATTAATGCAAAAACTCAGATAGTTTTATATTTAATTAAATAGTAAAAAAATTAAAAAGTGAAAGAATTATGGAATTAGGCTCCTTAGGAGTTTAGATAAATTGTTTTTTAATTTAGCTATGCTAAATTACTTCCTTAATTCTTTCATTTTACATTTAATGCTTTAGTATTGAATTAAATTTTAACTCTTTAATTTTTTCATTTCATAACCTTCATTTCTTTATTCTTCACTAAATATTACCTTAACCCACAAAATAAAAGTAAATTTAAATAATCTACCTACTTGTATATACTTCACTAATATTTTACAATTAAACCATATAATTTTTTAGGAGCTGAATTTATGCCTTATATTGAAAAAAAGCCTATTAAGCGCAGTCAATTAAGATTATTTTTAGGACAAACCTACTATAAGATGAGAAAATATTTTTACTGGTGGTTTTCTAAAAATATATATAGTAAAAATATTCTTAAAGAAGATTTAGAGCATGTAATTTTTACTCACAGTACACCTCTTTATAGAAAGTTAAAAGATGTTGATATGTATTTGCAACGTAATAAAGTTGATAATTTAAGGTTAGCAATAAAAAAGCTAGATGGTGTTACTATTATGCCTGGTGAATACTTTTCTTATTGGAAACTAATTGGTAAACCTACCTATAGAAAAGGTTATAAAGATGGGTTGGTTCTTTGCCCTAATGGTGATTTTAAACCTGGAGTTGGTGGGGGCTTATGCCAATTATCTAATTTAATTTATTGGATTACTTTACATACTCCTCTAATTGTTACTGAACGATATAGACATAGTCATGATGTTTTTCCTGATGTAAATAGGACTCAACCTTTCGGTTCTGGTGCTACATGTTTTTTTAATTATTTAGATTTAGAAATTAAAAATACTACAAATAAACCTTATCAACTTAAATTGTATCTTACAAATGAAAACCTTGTAGGTGAATGGCGTTCAATAGAAGCATGTAATTATAGATATGAAGTTTATGAAAAAGAACACTCAATGACTCCTGGATTTTATGGTCATTATATTAGAAATAATATTATACATAGAAAAGTTTTTAATCTTGTTGGTGATAAAATTAATGATGAATATGTCGCTGAAAATCATGCATTTATGATGTATCAACCATACTTAGACAATGGAAAAGTGACAATTGATAATTGATAATTGATGGTAATTGATAATTATCAATTGAAAAACATTAAAGAGTTAAAGAATGAAATAGTGAAAGAGTTAAGGAAAAAATCCTTAAAAGATTTTTTAATGATTCCTGCTTTACAAAAATCTAATATAAGTTTTGCAGAGCAAAACAGCCTTAACTCTTTCAGCATTAACTATTCACTTTTCATTTTCAATTTAGCTATATGATTTTTTTAATGCTTTTAATAATACTTTTGGATCTTTCTTATAAGGTGTTACTGGTATTATCTTTTTATTTTTTACATTTAATAATGTGTAAACTGCTATTCTTGCTGCACGTACTGAGTATTCTTCTGTAAATACCATGTCTTCTGGAATTTCAACAAATTGACTTATCATTGCAAAGTTAGTTGAACCTTCTGGTACTACATTAGGTCTATCACTCATTTTACGTGGTTGGAATTGTGCATCAATGTATGGCATCATACATGGAATTACATTTACTACAGTTTCCATAATTTCATCTATTTTATCTTCAAAATGTAAGTGATGTAAAAGTTCAATTAATAACTCTTCACCAGTACATTCTCTCATAGGTTTCTTCACATAGTCTCCAATTTTATCTGTGTAAAGTCCATATCCCCAGAATATTGTCGTATCCATTGGTTGATTTTTAAAATGTGGTTGAGCTGCAACAACTATGCTCATTAACCAATTAGAGTCTTTAAATGTCATTAATGCTCCACTACCAGCTACATTACCTGAGAACTGTTCAATCAATTTTAATAATTTATTCCCTTTACATGTTACTGTAAAGCTTTCCCAGTTAGTTTCATCTGGATGGTTAAAAAATGGTTCTGGATTTCCAAGCCCAAATTTCTTTTTAGCAATCTTTGCCCAAAGTTCTCCTGAAATTGGTTTATTAGGATTATACTCAGGAGCTGTTTTAAAATCTCCTAATGTTGCACTATCAGTCATGCAAGCATTAGTAATTATACAAATATCTCCATCATTTAATTCTATTATTTTTTCACCCTCTTCATCTTCTATGTGCATTGCTGTTACTGTTATACCTTCACCTGGTTTAAAATCTAAATCTGTAACTGTTGCATTTATGCTAAAATCAACACCAAAACCATCTAAATAAGATTTTAATGGAAGTATAACTGATTCATATTGATTATATGGGGTACGTGTTACACCTTCTAATGTTTCAATACGTGAAAATTCAAATATCATACGTTCCATATAACGCTTAAATTCAAATAAACTTGACCATTTTTGGAATGCAAAAGTTGTTTGCCACATATACCAGAAGTTTGTTGTAAAGAAGTGTGGAGTATCTTTAAACCAATCTTCAATTGTTAAATCATCAAGCTTTTCTTCTGGAGTAATCATTAATTTTCCAAGAGCTGTACGGTCAGCATTATTAAATCCCATACTCTCTACATCTTGTATCACACCATATTTATCTACCAAACGTGCTTGTGCATGTGTTGGATGTAAGTGGTCAAAATTCAATATTTCTTCTGTAACACTCATACCTGGCATTTCTAATGATGGTACACTCCTTAAAAGCTCCCAAAAGTTTTCATATGTTTCTTCATTCAACATTCTTCCACCACGGCATACAAATCCATTTATAGCATCTCCAGCTCCATCATTACTTCCACCTAATATATGCATTCCTTCTATAACATGAATATTTTCACCTTTAAAATTACAATCCCTTACTAGGTATGCAGCGCCCGCTAAAGATGCTAAACCACCACCAACAAAATATACTTGTCGTTCATTATTTTCATTAAAATTTTGAGTGAATGTTTCAAATGATGATTCTTTTTCTTCATTCTTCTTCATCTTCTTCGCTGCCAAAGCAGCAACTGCTGCTGCTCCCGCAATTGCACCAACTGCTAATAATGGATTTATATTACTTTTTGATTTCTTACCCATAAATATCCCTCAACTTTCCTTATATTTGATTCATCTATATACTTAATATTATAGTTTACCCAAATAATAAAGTATTTAGACAATATTTAGTATGTGTCTAATTTTATTCAATCTTTATAATTTATACATCTTTCCTTAACATTTTGTTCATATTTCCAAATAATATTAGCCTTTTTCTTAAGATATTTTTACAAAAAAATATACAGTACTTAAAACTAAGTACTGTATACTTTAATTTATTTTTTTGAAATTGTATCTAAATATTGAACTGCGCTAAGGGCAGCTACATTACCTTCGCCTGCAGATTTTATATATTGATATGGCTTACCTACACAATCACCAGCTGCAAAACATCCTGGTATATTAGTTTTCATAAGTCTATCAACAAAGATATGATTTTCTTCTATTTTTAAACCTGGAACTAGTTGACCTGGTGAAATTGAATCTTTTAATATAAAGACAGCATCAGTTGATATTTCTGTATTCTTTAAAATTAATTTATTTACCTTTAATTCACCAACTATCTCCTGTGGTTTATCTTCAACTACTTTTATATTATCTCTTAAATTATATTTATCTTTATACATAGGAACATAATATACTTCTCCAGCTAGTTCTGAAACATAATTTGTTTCTTCCTCAGCTTCCTTATTATGACCTATTATAGTTACTACTTTGCCTTTATATAAAGGTGCATCACATGTTGCACAGTATCCTACACCCTTACCTAGGTACTCTTCTTCACCTTTTATAGGTCTTGTATATTCTATACCTGTTGCTAAAATAACAGATTTTGCTTCAAAGGTTTTATCATTTGCCATTAAAGCAAAGTACTCACCCATTGCATAAATACTATTAATTCTTTCCTCTGTTATTTCTATATCCATAGCCTGTAGATGTTCTTGAAATCTTTCCTTAACGCCTTCTCCCGTTATTCCATAAAAGCCTAAATAGTTATTGATCTTCGGCGCTTTAACAAGCTTATTAGTTAAGTTCTTATTTCCAAAGATAATAAATTTCTTATTTCTTATCTTTGCATTTAGAGCTGCTGATAAACCAGCTGGACCACTACCTACTATTGCAATATCATATCTTTCGCTCACTTTTCTACCTCTTTATTTTATAGATGCTTAACTACAGCTTCTTTTAAAGAATCTTTAGGCATAAAACCAACTAAAGTTTCTACTGGAGCACCATTCTTAAATATCATTAAAGTTGGAATACTTGCTATTTGATATTTATTAGCTAAATTTGGATTTGCATCTACATCAATTTTTACAAATCTTGCATTATTTATTTCATTAGATACTTCCTCTAATACAGGCGCTATCATTTTACAAGGACCACACCAAGTTGCCCAAAAGTCTACTAATACAACTCCTTCATGTTTTAGTACTACTTCATTAAAATCTGTTTCTGATACATGCTGAACCATATAAATTTACCTCCTAATATACCCCTAAGGGGTATCCTTTGTATTTATTTTACACAATTATTTATTTATAGTCAATAGATTCTAGGGTTATTTTCCCTATTTATTCTCCCCAATAAAAACTATTTTATTTGCTATTTTTTTAAATGTAAAAACTGAGATTCATATAATTCTTTATATAATCCCTCTTCTTTTAGTAAGACTTCATGACTTCCTTTTTCTTCAATTCCCTTATCTGTTAATACTATGATTTCATCTGCATTTTTTATTGTTGATAATCTATGTGCTACAACTATTGTAGTTCTTCCTGCACATAATTCTTCTAAAGACTTCTGTATCATGTATTCTGTTGTATTATCTAATGCTGATGTTGCTTCATCTAAAATTAATATAGGTGGATTTTTCAAGAAGACTCTTGCAATTGAAATTCTTTGCTTTTGTCCACCAGAAAGTTTAACGCCTCTTTCTCCTACATAAGTATCATAACCCTCTGGTAATGACATAATAAATTGATGTATATTAGCTCTTTTAGCTGCTATTACTACTTCTTCATCAGTAGCATCATGCCTTCCATATAATATATTATCTTTTATTGTTCCAGTGAATAGGAAGACATCTTGTTGAACTATTCCTATATTTCTTCTTAAAGATTCTAATTTAGCATCATATATACTTATATTATCAATAGTTATATTCCCTTCAGTTACATCGTAAAATCTAGGAATCAAATTACAGAAAGTTGTTTTACCACCACCTGATGGTCCTACTAATGCAAGCATTTTTCCTTGTTCTATATCTAAATCTATTCCCTCTAAAATGCTTTTTTCATCATAGCTGAAGTGAACATTTTCAAATTTAATATGACCCTCAACATTCTTTAGTTCTATACTTCCATCTTTCTCAATCTTTTCGTCTACTATAGATATAAATCTCTTAAATCCAGTCATTCCATTTTGATATTGTTCCATAAAGTTAACTAACTTTTTAATTGGTTGCGTAAATAGTTTTATATATAAAAGATATGCAAAGAAATCTCCTATATTTATTATATCAAAATATGTGAATATTCCACCTGCTATTAGTACAACATAATCTAAAATATCTATTCCAAAGCCAACACCTGCAAAATATTCTGCCATTACCTTATATGCTCTTGATCTAGCATTCTTAAATTTATTATTTCCATTTTCAAATTTATCTATTTCATGATCATGTGATACAAATGCCTTTGTTATTCTTATGCCAGAAAGTGAGTTTTCCAAATTTGAATTTACAGCTGATGTTTCTACTCTAGTTTCCATAAAAGCATTCATCATTTTATTTTTTTGTTTCCAAGTAAATAACACAATGAAAGGTATAAATGCAAATATAATAAGAGTTAATGGTATATTAATTGTACATAATACAGTAAATGAACCAATTAACATAACAAGAGAAATAAATAAATCTTCCGGACCATGGTGAGCAAGCTCTGATACTTCCATAAGGTCATTTATCATTCTACTCATTAAATCACCAGTTTTATTATTATCAAAATATGAATTAGGTAGTTTTTGTAGATGTAAAAACATGTCCTTTCTCATATCTCCTTGCATATGTACACCCATAACATGTCCATAATATTGCATGAAATAGCCACAAGCTGCTTTTATTAAATATATAATTAATAAAGTAACTCCAAATACTACTAGCATTCTTAGATTTTTATTTGGAATGCTGTCATTTACTAATGTTCTTGTCATCATAGGATATACAAGATCACATGCTGCTGCTATAAATGCCGCAAACATATCTAAGAAAAATAATTTTTTGTATGGTTTATAGTAGCTAATAAATCTTTTTACCATAACTAACCTCCTTTTATTAGTACATTTTATTTTGTTATTATTTAATAATAGACTTATTGATAATAATTTTCAAGGAATCTTTATTATTTCGAGATAATTTATCTATTTATTAAACAAATTAAATGCATATTAATTTATAAGTATAGTTATTTTTAATTATTTCTATCTATATATATCAACTATTAATCCTTGAATTTCATCAATTGAAGCAGCTATATTTAAATTATCTTCTTCCCCCACTAAAAGTGATTTAGTAAGCTCTTCAAGCTTTTGATCTATGGTATCTACTGTTATAAAATATTGTGTTTGCCAAAAGCTTATATCCTTTTTGGTATCATACATAAACTTTAAAATAGACTCTAAATATTCTTTTATTATTTTCTTATAAGCTATAACATCACCATATGTTTTAGTAATTACTAATCTATTACCTTTTTTATGTATTTCTTCAATCATTTGATTCAATTGCTCTTCAGACTTTCTTTCTCTAGCCTGATTAAAACTTTGTGAAAAATCTTTTTTTTCAGAGACAACTCTCTTATCTTGCTTAATTGGACTCTTCCTATTTATTCTACTAATTTCCATAATACCCACCTTTTTTTTATAATATATAGTTTAAGTTTTCTATTTAGATTAAATATATATATATTAGCCCTTTACTTCAAATTTAATATAATTACATAAATTATTAATTAAAACATATATATTATATCATTAAAAAATATCTTTTCTCACTTTTTTTTCCATGTATTAATATTAATAAAAGTAAATATGCTATACTTATATAAAAAGTTTAATTTTACAAATATTAGAAAGTTTGGAGGTATTTTAATGTGGTTTAATAAAAGTCCTGAGGAAATAGTTAAAGAGTTATCATCAAATGTAATTAATGGACTTTCCTCAAGTGAAGCAAAAGCAAGGTTAGAAAAAAATGGTCTAAATAAACTTCAAGGGAAAAAGAAAAAATCAACTTTTCAGCTTTTTTTATCTCAAATTAATGATGCTATGATTTATATTTTAATAGTTGCGGCAATAATATCAGCAATTGTAGGTGAAGTAAGCGATGCAATCATTATTTTAATAGTAATATTTGTTAATGCAATCATTGGAGTCATCCAAGAGTCTAAAGCTGAAAAAGCTCTAGAAGCACTGAAAAATATGTCAACTCCCAAAGCTCTTGTTAAAAGGGATGGATCAATTATTGAAATTCCATCCGAAGAAGTCGTTGTTGGTGATATAGTAATAATAGATGCAGGAAGATATATTCCAGCTGATTTAAGACTAATTGAATCTGCTAACTTAAAAATTGAAGAATCTGCTTTTACAGGTGAATCTGTTCCTGCTGAAAAAAACTCAAATATCATAGAAGAAGAAAAAGATGTTCCTATTGGAGATCAGCATAACATGGCATTCATGTCTACCCTAGCAACCTATGGTAGAGGAACAGGTATAGTAATAGCTACAGCAATGGATACTCAAATAGGTAAGATTGCTAAAATGCTAGATGAAGAAGACGAAAACACTACCCCTCTTCAAAAGAAATTAGCTCAATTAGGTAAGATTCTTGGATTTGCTGCTGTTGGAATTTCCATAATTATGTTTATAGTCTCCATGTTCCAAGGAAGAGATTTTTTAGAAATGTTTATGACTTCTATTAGTTTAGCTGTTGCAGCTATTCCTGAAGGCTTACCAGCTATAGTAGCAATAGTTCTAGCTCTTGGAGTTCAAAGAATGATAAAGGAAAATGCTATTATTAGAAAGCTTCCTTCAGTAGAAACCTTAGGCTCTGTTAATATAATTTGTTCAGATAAAACTGGTACTTTAACTATTAATAGAATGACAGTAAAAAAGTTCTATGTTAATGGAAATACTAAACCACTTGACGAAATAGATATAAAAAATAATGAAAGTAAATTACTAATTGATGGTATGATTTTATGTAATGATGCCACCTCAAAAGATGGAGTTCAAACTGGTGATCCTACAGAAGTTGCATTAATTGATGTAGGTAATAAGATTAACATATTTAAGGAAGAACTTAATAATATCCATAGAAGAGTAAATGAAATTCCATTTGATTCTGACAGAAAACTTATGACCACTGTAAATGCTTATGATAAAAAATTTAATGTTTTTACTAAAGGTGCTATAGATAGTATTTTAAAAATATCAAATAAAATATTAATCAATGGAGAAATTAAAGAGTTTACCAAAGAAGAAAAGGAAAAAGTTCTAGATGCTTCAAATTTAATGTCTGATGATGCATTGAGAGTTTTAGCATTAGGATATAAAGTTATAGATAATGAACATGTTTCTATCGATGAACTTGAACAAGACTTAATTTTTGTTGGCCTTATGGGCATGATAGACCCTCCAAGAGAAGAAGTCAAAGGTTCAATTCAAAAGAGTAAAAATGCAGGAATTAGAACGATAATGATAACTGGTGACCATAAAAATACTGCTGTAGCTATTGCTAAAGAGCTTGGAATTGCAAGCGATATTTCAGAAGCTATGTCTGGTAGTGAAATAGATACTTATTCAGATGAAGAGTTTACTAAAATAGTTAATAATTATAGAGTTTTTGCCCGTGTATCACCTGAGCATAAAGTTAAAATTGTTAAAGCCTTTAAAGCTCATGGTAACATTGTGTCTATGACTGGTGATGGCGTTAATGATGCCCCATCATTAAAAGCAGCTGATATAGGAGTTGCTATGGGTATTACAGGAACAGATGTAGCAAAAGGAGCTGCAGATATGGTATTAACTGATGATAATTTTACAACTATAGTTAGTGCTGTAGAAGAAGGTAGGAATATCTTTAATAATATAAAGAAATCCATCTTATTCTTATTAAGTTGTAACTTAGGTGAAATTGTTGCCTTATTTGTAGCTATATTATTAAATTGGGCTGCACCACTACTACCAATACACATTCTTTGGGTGAATTTAATTACTGATAGCTTTCCTGCTCTTTCTCTTGGTGTTGATCCTGGAGATAAGGGAGTTATGGATCTTCCACCAAGAAACCCAAAAGAAAGCTTATTTGCAGGAAAAATGGGTAAATTATTAATATTAAATGGTATTTTAATAGGTGCAACTACATTATTTGCCTTTGTACTTGGAGAATATTTATATCCAGATTCACTAAGACATGCTCAAACTATGGCATTTGTTGTACTTAGTGTTTCACAATTATTCTATTCCTTAGCAATGAGAAATGAAACCAAATCCCTATTCCAAGTTGGAGTGTTTAAAAACAAATGGTTAATTGGATCAATAGTATTTGGTATCTTATTACAATTTGCTATAATAACTATACCATTTACTGCATCAGTCTTTAAGGTTTATAGATTAGCCTTTAAGGATTGGGGAATAGTAATATTAATATCTTTAATTCCATTTGTTATAAATGAAATAATAAAAATATTCTTTAGAATGAATGAAAGGAAAAAATAATTTAGAATTAAAAACTTAGTATTTAATTTGATACTTTAGTATTAAATATAAAATGAAAGAATTAAGGAAATAAATTTTTCTAAACTTCTGAGAAGTTTATTCCACAATTCTTTCATTTTTTAATTCTTTCATTCTTTCATTAATTATCAATTGTCCCTTGTCCATTATCCATTAAAATATGTTTCCTTCTTTAAGCTTTCCATTATCCATTGAATAAATTTTATCTGCTACTTTTTCTGCAAAAGCCATGTCATGTGTTATTATAAGCATACTCATCCCTTCTTTTGCAAGGCTTCTTATTAAGCTTGCTACTTCAACAGTTAGCCCTGGATCTAATGCAGAAGTAGGTTCATCAAAACACATTAACTTTGGATTGAGTGCCAATGCTCTTCCTATTGCAACTCTTTGCTTTTGTCCACCTGATAATTCATATGGATAGCTGTCTAATTTGTCTTTTAGTCCTAAAAACCCTAAAACTTCTGCTGCATTTTTCCTTGCTAATTCATCTGATTCTCCTAAAACTCTTTTTGGTGCTTCAATTAAATTTTCTAATACACTCATATGTGGAAATAGATTAAAGTTTTGAAATACTAAACCAATTTCTCTTCGTGCTTCATTAAATTCTTGCTTTTCTTTATAGTCCCCTTCTTTACATAAAAATTTATTATCTATTTCTATAGTCCCTTCATCACAAAACTCTAATCCATTTACACACCTTAACAAAGTTGTTTTACCACCACCTGAAGGTCCAACTATAACTGCTATTTCTCCATTTTTTACTTCTAAGTTTATTCCTTTTAAGACTTCAGATTTACCAAAGTTCTTCCTTAATCCTTGAATTTTTAGCATTAGCAATCCCTCCTATTGATAGTAACTAAATCTTTTTTCAATACTCTCTAACACTTTTGTTATTATCCCATTAAATAGTAAATAAACAACTGCTATTACTACAAATGGCATTATAGATGAAAGTCTATTTGAAGCTATCTTTGCTATTTTTAATAATTCATCTAACCCTACAACATAAACTAAAGCTGTATCTTTAACTAGAGTAACAATTTCATTTGCAACTGGTGGAAATATTCTTTTTAATGCTTGTGGCATTATAATTCTAAAGAAAGTATCTTTTTTGCTTAATCCTAATACCTCTGCCCCCTCAAATTGTCCTTTATCTATAGATATAATTCCTGCCCTAAATATCTCTCCAAAATATGCTCCATAATTTAATACCATTGCTAATATTGCTGCTGGAAATCTTGGAATACTTACATTTATTAATGGTAATCCAAAAAATATAAATAGAATTTGTAATAAAAGAGGTGTTCCTCTTAAAATTAATACATATATTCCTGTTATTGATTTTAATATCTTTATTTTAGATATTCTTCCAAGTGCAATTATGGCACCTAATGGTATAGATAAAATCAAAGTAATTATAAATATTTCTATTGTAACTTTTAATCCTTCTAAAACTTGTGGAATAAAAGCTATTATTTCGTTCATTAATTCCAAAGAAAACACCTCGTCTTAAATTAATTTAGTTATTTATAAGTTTATTTAGCTATTATATCTTCTCCAAACCATTTTTCTGATATTTCTCCAGCTTTACCTTCATTTACTAGTTCATCAAAAGCGTTATTAAAGGCTTCAACTAATTCATTATCATCTTTTCTCATTCCTACTGCATATGATTCTTTACCAAAGTCTTCTTTTAAAACCTTATACTTTTCAGCACCTCTTTGATTTATATAATACTTAGCTAATATTTCATCGGCCACAACTGCATCTACTCTACCTGCCTCTAAGTCCATCAAAGCTTCATTATTAGTTTCAAATGTAACTATTTTTCCATCTTTAAAGCTATTAACTATATCCTCCCCATCAGATTCTATTGCATCTACTGCACTTGATTGATTTTGTGCAGCAACTACTGCATTTTTCAAGTCTTTCTTTGAATTAATTTTTGAATTAGCTAATGTTATAATAACTTGTCTATTATTTAAATATTCTTTTGAAAATGCAACCTTTTCTTTTCTTTCTTCAGTTACACTATATCCATTCCAAATAAAATCTATATTGCCATTGTTAAGTTCTGTTTCTTTCATACTCCAATCTATGGGTTGAAATATAATTTTTTTATTTAATTTTTTACTAATTTCTTTTGCAAGTTCTATATCAAATCCTGTATATTCACCATTATCGTCCTTAAATCCCATTGGAACAAAAGTATCATCAAACCCCAATACTAATTCTTCTTTATCCATAGAATTTTCAACTTTCTTTTCTCCGCAAGATACTAATGCTAATGCCATTACTCCTAATAATGAACTAATTAATAATCTTTTTAATATTTTCATGATTAAATCCCCCTTTATTTTGCTTATCTCTTTATTTATTTATTACTTTATCACAGTAAAGTAATAAAGTCAATAAAAAATACAATAATTTATTTCTATTACTGCATTTTTATTGCTAACTTTTAATTATTTTTCTTAAATTATATATAATAATAGTTGTAATTGGAATTATTAATATCCAATAAAAGGTACCTAATTGTAATTCTTCTAATTTTACTAAATGTCTGTATAAAATTATGCTTGAATAAATAAAATCTATGAAGATAATAAATATAATTGAACTTTCTATAGTTATAAAATAAGTTATTAAAGAAGTTAAATATATAACTCCAAGCATAATAAAATTTTCATATTTAAAATTAGTACTAATAATATTTGAAAAAATAGCTAAAAAGCAATTATATATTATAAATACCGAAATTATTATATCTATATTTTTATTTTTCTTAGTCATTAAAATCTAGCTCCTTTTTATATACATTACTAGTATTAACACTTTAAAAACTACCTATTCTTATTATTTTTAACTTTAGCATATATTTTATTTAGTTCTTATTTCTTTATTTTTATACTACTCACTATTATAGACGTTATAATAAACATAAGATAAATAATTATTCGTAGAAGGCGCAGTCTCAAAAATCTATTTAATATCTTTTTCATTTTGTATATATTTTTTCCTGATAAATCAGCCTATAAAAAAAAGACAGTACAAACTGTCTCTTTTAAAAATTATTTTAATCTTGTTCCTTCTTTTTCTTGAACTATTTTTCCACTCTTCATAAGACCACCTAAAGCCATCTTAAAGTAATTTTTACTTGTATTAAAAGTAGCCTTGATATCTTCTGGATTTGATTTATCATTAAATGGCATAAAACCACCATTTTTATTTAAATATTTAAGTATATCTTCTTGAATTTGTTCTCTTTCATTTAATCTTGTTTTTCTTGGAGTTAAACCTATAATTCCATCTTCATATATTCTTTTTATCCTTAACTTCATTTCAGTTCCCGGATAAATTTCAGTATAATATTCATTTGGTAATACTATACCTTTATACTTTGAATCTATAGCCACATGGACAGTTCCACCTTCACTCTTAGAGTATACTTGAGCTATAACCTCGTCTCCAACTTTAAATTCTTTTTCTTCTTCTTGTGCATTTAATAAGTAATTTTCTACATCTGTAGTTGCTGCAAGTCTTCCTGTTTTATCTACATATATGTAAAATAAATATTTGCTTCCTGTATGTAATTTGAATCTTTGTTCTTTTATTGGAACAAAAATATCTCTATCTAGCCCAAAATCAACAAATGCCCCAAATTCTGTTTGGAATACTACTTTTAAATAAGCAACTTCTCCAACAGTAACCAAAGGTTTTTTAAAAGTTGCTATTGGTCTATCTTTTGAATCTCTATATACAAATACCTCTATTTTATCTCCTACTTGTATTTGTTTATCCTCTGTCATAGATTTAGGAAGTAAAACATCTATCTTCCCTTCATCTCCTAAATAAAATCCAAATTCTTTTTCTCTCTTAACTTCTAAAACATTATATTTTCCTATATTAATCATTTTTCCTCCTGATTTTATAAGTATTTTTTACTTAACTCAACATAATTATTAGCAGATTTTTTTATATTTTCAATTTCATCTTCTGTAAGTTTTCTTATAACCTTTGCTGGACTTCCAAGAATAAGAACTCCATCTTCATATTCTTTACCTTGAGGTACTAAAGAGCCAGCTCCTATTATAGTATTCTTCCCTATTTTAGCTCCATTTAATATTATTGAACCCATTCCAACTAAAACATTTTCAGAAATTGTACATCCATGAATTATAGCACCATGACCTACAGTTACATTTTTACCTATAATAGTTTCATAATCAAAATCAACATGAACAACTGAATTTTCTTGAATATTGGTATTTTCACCTATATATATTTTGTTCATATCACCTCTTAATCGTGTTCCAAACCAAATATTAACATTCTTCTCAATAACGACTTCTCCTATTATATCAACACTCTCAGATATATAGCAAGTCTTATCTATTACAGGTTTTATTCCATTAAATTCTTTTATCATTTTTACTTCCTCCAATCTAGTAAGTAATCCTTAAAGTTATTTTATCATTACTGAATATTGTTGTCATTATTTATAGTTATTCAATACTATATATAGATAAGTAATAATTTATTGAGGAGCTTATTTTGGGAAGAAAAAAACATAAACAATCAAAAGAATTTGATCAAAGTAACATAAAATTTTATTATGGTATTCCGCATTGTCATACTGAATTTTCAACTGGTAAAGGTTCTCCCATCGAAGCTTATGAGTACGGTTATAGATCTGGTCTAGATTTCATGTTTATAACAGATCATAACTCTTATTTATCTAATGAAATAACTATTAAAGATGATAAATACTCTAAGTTCCAAGGAACTAAGGTTTATGCCTCTAAAATAAAAAAGAAATATGATAGTTTTTTACCCCTAGTTGGTTTTGAATGTAAGACCTATCTCTATGGAGATTTGAATATAATGAATTCTTCAAACTTTTTTACTGGAGCCGTAAGAGATTTAAAAGTCTTGGCATTATGGATGCTAAATAATCCTGATTCATTTATTTCTATAAATCATCCACATAAAAATATAAAAGCTCTACCTTATAATTCAGTATTAAATAAATTAATAACATCTATAGAAGTTGGAAATGGAAATCCTGCTAGTAAATATACAAGGCATGATCGCTACTACTTTAGCCTCCTAGATGATGGGTGGAAACTTGGTGCTATTAATGGTCAAGATAACCATAAAATTAATTTTGGTGATTCTGAAAACTTGACAGTTTGCATATGTAATAGTCTTTCCACTAATGATATTATATCTTCTTTTAGGGAAAGAAGGACATATTCTACTGAATCACGATATTTAAAATTATATTTTACTATAAATGATAGTTTTATGGGTGAAGAAATTACTATTTCTGATGATAAGCTTAGATTTATGATATTTACAGAAGATATCAAATATAAAATAAAAGAAATTCAAATAATAACTAATAAAGGTACTATAATAAGAACAATCGAAAATATTAATTTAAGTAGCATTAAGTATCTTTATGAGCATAAAAGAGAACCCCATGAAAATTGGTATATAATAAAAGTTATTGAGGAAAATAATAAAATTGCTTTTAGCTCTCCTATTTTCATAAATAATAATGATGATATAGTTTAATAAGTTTTAAAATAAATATAAAAATAAATATGGCATACATTATGTTTACTTCATAATTGTATGCCATATTTATATCCAAAATTTTAATTATCTTTTTGATTTTGCATATGTTTAACTCTATTAGGCTTAGCTTTAGGTCTTATTTCAATTTTCTTTTCTTTCTTCTTTGGTCCACCTGTACTTTGAATATCAAAGAACCATAAGAAGAACCAAACTATTACTAAAGTAAGCCCCATATTTATCCACATATTATTTGGTTTTATAAAAAATTGGGCTAAAAATAGAACTAGTGCTATGGCTAATGGAATCCATTTATTTATTCTTACCTTTGAAAATACATATTTTTTACCTAAAGTAAATAGCAGGATCATTAACCCGATAGTTACTGCAAAATATGCTATAGTAATTAATATCTGCATGGTATTATTCCTCCTTTAAAAAGCTTCTATATACTATATTAAAAGAAATAGTAGATATTTTCAAGATATATGCCTTTAAATATTTACAACATTATATATTTTTATACCATATTACAGCTAATAAAATCTTTGATACATTTTAAATACCCATGTTTTACTAATTATTACTAATATATTAATATTTTTAGTTAAATTTATTAAATTTATTATAATTCCCTTCTATTTTAATAAATTTTTTGATAGAATAAAGAAAGAAATTATAAAATGTTAATATGAGGTGATTCTATGAGTTTAAATTTGCCCTATCAATTAGATGAATTAGATCTACAAATACTAGATTTATTGATAAAAGATTGTAGAACTCCTTACTTAGAAATAGCAAGAATTTGCCATGTAAGTGGGGGAACGATACATGTTAGAATGAAAAAAATGGAGGAACTTGGAATAATAAAAGGAACTAGAATTCTTTTAAATTTACCTAAGTTAGGTTATGATGTATGTTGTTTCGTTGGAATATACGTTGATAAAACTTCTTCTTTTGATTCAGTTTTTGATGAATTATCTAGAATTAAAGAAGTTGTCGAGTTACACTTAACAACTGGAAATTATTCCATTTTTGCTAAGGTAGTTTGTAGAAATATTACTGACCTACAAGATATATTATTAAATAAAATTAATACTATCAATGGAATACAAAGAACAGATACAATAATTTCTTTAGACCAACCTATTGATAGAAATATATCTATATAAAAATACATAAAATAATTCCTTTTGGTTACACTATTTATTGTAAACCTATTTTAAAAGGAGTGTTTTTTATGAAAGTTTTAGATTCAATAGCACTTATTTTAGTTATAATTGGAGCTGTTAACTGGGGATTAATTGGATTCTTTCAATTTAACTTAGTTGATACACTATTTGGAACAATGACTGCATTTAGCAGAATAATTTATGCTTTAGTCGGAATAGCAGGTCTATATTCTCTATCATTCTTTGCTAAAGATAGATTTATGGGTTCTAACTAAGCAATTTAATTAAAGTTTATTTAATTAAATTAAGAGAGTGTGGTTTTTCACACTCTCTTAATTTTAACAGACATTTATATTCTTACAAATCTAATTTATATAATATATTATTATATATTTTTAATATCTTTTATTGAAAATTTGAATTCTTTATTTCAATTTTTTTATAATATTAAATAATTCTATTGCTGCTTTCCTTGGTCCTTCTTTTTCTTGGCCTTCTAAAGCTAAACAGGTTTTTATTTGCCCAACTTTTACAGTTCCGTTAAACATATCTTCAAAGTATTTTTCTATTAATATGTCCGTTTCTTGTTGCTTTTGGGCTGGTCCAAATGGATTTGCAAAATAGCTTTCAACTAACCCCTTTTCTGATGTTGTTCCTTTAGCCATTCTTGCGCCTGACTTAAATACCTTTATAGCCTCCTCTGGAGTTTTAAAGTATTCGATTGAATTTTCTCCTTCTTTAACTTCTGTATAATTATTTGCGTAAAGGAATAAATCAACTTCATATCCCTTTACTATTTCTTTATATGGTGCCACTGGCATTACCAGTCTAGCATTTATCTTATCTGGATTCATGAAAATACTTCTATCAATTTCTTTAAAAGCATATCCTTGATCCAAGTCGTCTAATCTAACAAATGCTCCTATTTCTGTTCCATATCCAATTATTTTGCCATCTACTTCTTTAAATGTTCCCATATCATCAAATATAATAGTCATATTGCTAATATAATCTTCACTTAAAGTTCTAAACGCTTCTAAACTTTCTGATTTTCCTGCTCCACTATCTCCCATTATAACAACATTTGCTGTATTCCCATCTTTAAGCTCGATATTAACCATTGCCCCATGTATAGGTAAATATCCCCTCTTTATCATTACTAAATTGTGTAATGTAAGCGTCATTTTCTTCATATATCCAAAGTAATCAATATCTACGGAATGGTTAACGTAACCTACCATAATATCATTTTCTTTATCATCATAAAATACAGTTTTCTTTTCATTTTCATCATCTGTCGCTCCAAATACATAGACTAAATCTGGTTTTTTACCTCTATATTCTTCACATCTAGCCATTTCAAATAAATTACATAAAGTTATCCCATGCTGCATGAAATCTCTATGGAAGTATATAAATGCCATAAGCTCACCTACTTTAGCTGGATAACAGAACCAATGATCTTTATTTAAAGATGCATATTTTAATGGGTTACTATCAGTTTCGGTGAACATTCCACTTCTAGTATTTTTCTTTGGGTATGTTATAAATGGAGTCTCTAATAAAATACTATCAATAAATTCTATATCTTCTAAAGCTTCATATCCTTTTGGTAGTGGCCATAGAATTTTATTAATTATGATTGATGCATTTCCCCCAACAGGTATTTGTCTAAATACATTTGGCCTATATCCTAATACATTTTTTTCAACTTTTCTATATAATTTTAATATTAAATTAGATAATGCTGAGTTAGCTTGCGTAAAGTTTACTACGGATAATCCTGCTTGACGTCTATTACTATGAATGATTGTATATCTTTCTAATCTTCTCCAAAATAAATATAAATCCTCCACAAAAGCTATGAATTTATCTTTATCTGAAAATAAATCGCAATAATTAGGATTAGCTTCTACAATTTCATTTACATTTAAAACTGTACAATATTTAAATATTTTAGATAAATCTTCTGATATTTGTGAAACATCTTCTGTTTTTAAACCGGACTTTAAATATCTCCAACTTAATGTAACTTTCTTTTTAGACTTTTTTAAATAAGTTTCAATTACCCTTCTAAATCCTTCACTTTCAACTAACTCCTCAAATGTACTACAATATTTAGCTGTAAAATTAATTAATACCTTATCATTACTTATTGAAAACTCTTTACGCATACAATTGCCCCCTTTTTGAAATATATATAAATTGAAAATTTCATTTTTGCACTATTTTTTTATATTATAACATATATTTTGCAAGTTTAGGAAGAAGTCTTTTTCAATTTTCAAAAATTATTACGACTTTTTTATATTTTTTAACAAGGAAAACGTAATCATATTAAGTTTCCTTAGATATTTTTATAAATTTATCAAATTCGCGAATACTTTTCTAATAATAATCATATATATTCACAACGTATCCGAATTATTTTAGAGATATATTTTTTATAATATGATTATTTCTTGAATATAAAAAAATAAACTATACCTTTAATTTTCTTTTAACGGTATAGTTTATATATTATTCTTACTATGATTTTATTGTCCTAAATTTTTTGCAATTACTTCTCTGACCTTTTCCATTAACCCTTTTTCTTCTTCTCTAGTTAAATTTTCAGTATATATAGGCTTATCAAATGTAACAGTTATATCTATTGATTTAAATTTTCCATCTATTTCATAAGCTCTATATGCCCCATCAATAGAAACTGGCACTACAGGAGCCTTAGCCATTGTAGCTAATTTTAAGCTTCCCTTTTTAAATTCTTTTAACTTTCCATCCTTGCTTCTTGTTCCCTCAGGAAATATAGCCATACTGTAGCCTTTTTTTATATTCTCTGCACCTTCTCTTATAACTTTAATTGCTTCTCTTGCATTTTCTCTATCTAAAGGAACACAATTATACTTTTTCATCCAATATCCTAAGACAGGAGCCTTTATCATTTCCTTCTTAGCAACAAATCCCATACATTTTCCTACTGAGTTTATTAAAAGAGGAATATCTAGAATACTAGTATGATTTCCTATATAACAACATGGAACATCTGGAATATTCTCTTTACCTTTTATAGTAACATTCATATTAAGAGTATTATGTATTGTATATCTTGCCCAATCTTCTCCAACCTTCCCACTATAATCTACTGCAGCTTTTTCTCCCTTTGTAATTTCTAAAAACCAACGTTTTATAGCTTTAAATTGCATGAATATCATATATATACCATAATTAATAATTTTAAAAATACTCATTATTCTTCACCACCATATTTTATTTCTTACTTTATTATAAATGCTTATATTTTTTTCTTCAATTATATTTTTATTACTATATGTCTATAATATATATATATTATTAAGAACTTGAACTTAAAATTAAACTAGAATATATCATTAAAAAATTTATTACATCTCTTATATATAATACTCTACTTAAATATCTAATAATTAAATTTTATATTATTCAAGGAGACAGGAATTGATTAAGAAACTATTCTATATGTTTGTAAACTTTATTCTCATAATTTTGCTTTTCCAATGCAGCATTAATATCAAAGAAAATAATTTAGAAACTAATAAAAATACTATGCTAGTACATTTTATTGATGTTGGTCAAGGTGATTCTATATTAATCCAAGTAAATAAAAAGAACTTACTTATTGATTCTGGACCTAATGAATCTGAAGATAAGTTAAAAAAATATCTTAAGAAATTAAATATATCTAAGTTTGATTATGTAATTGCAACTCACCCCCATGAAGATCATATAGGAAATATGAGCTATATAATTAATAATTTTGAAGTTATAAATTTCTATGCACCTAAGGTTGAAAATTCTACAAAGGCTTTTGAAACAATGGCAGAATCTCTTATTCGAAAAGATTTAAAAATCAAAATACTAAAGGCAAATATGAAATCAATAGATCTTGGTAATAATGTGATAATAGATGTTTTTTCTCCTCTCTCTAACAGATATGAGGATTTAAACAATTATTCTCCTATTATAAAAATATCTTATAAAAATACTTCGTTTTTATTTACTGGTGATGCTGAAGAGCTTGCTGAAAATGAAGTTTTAAATGCTGGCTTTGATTTGAAATGCGATGTGTTAAAAATAGGTCATCATGGATCTTCTAGTTCGACTTCTGAAAAATTCTTAAATGCAAGTAATCCTTCTATCGCAGTAATTTCCGTAGGAGAAGATAATACTTATGGACATCCAACCGATGTTGTTCTATCAAGATTAAAGGAAGCTGAAATTTATAGAACAGATATAAATGGAAACATCGTAATAACATCAGATGGTTTATCCTTAAAATGATAGATGCTCCTAAAATTATTAGGAGCATCTATCATTTAAGATTTTAATCTTAAATTAATATTTTAACTTTCTTTTCTTTCCTTTAATGCATCCTATTATTTATCTATGCAAGTTTTTTCTTTCGTTTTGTTTATATCTTTTAAATTTTTATTTTGTATATTAAAAAAGTTATTTTCTAATTCTTTATTTTCATCTATTTTTTCTATATCTTCTATATATTCATCTTCTTCAATTTCCTCTTCTTCGATTTCCTCTTCTTTCTTTAGATATGCTGTCCATCTCATATAAATGTTATATAAATTGGTGACATCCTGTTCATTATATAGAAGTATAGTTTCTATTTTCTCTTTTGGCATTCTTAGTATATACTCTCTATCTTTTAATACTTTATTAAAAGTTTTTGCCAAATTAGATCCACTAATTAAATCTCCCTCTCTATGAATATCAAACTCTTTTTCAAGATTCTTCAAACCTATAGAGTGCCCATTTTCTTTTTCATATTCTCTTTGAATATCTATATCCTCAAATTCCTTAGAAAAATTAAATTCTATTCCATATTTTTTAAACAAATAATTTATAACTGTATAGTCATTATTTCCTGAGAAAGTAACAATTGCTTTCTTCCCTTTTCTCTTCATATTAACAAAATATTTTTTAGCTAAATCAAGAATTTGGATTACTTCACCTTTATTTTCAATCATATATTGAGTTACATACAATTTATTTTTTTCAAAAATACAAGCTCCAAAGACTCCTATACATTTTGGCTTCTTATATACATAATGCTCTAAATCAAAAAATATTAGTTCTTCCGGAGGCCTATTGATTGTATCCGTTTTTAGCATAAAATCTCTTGCTAAATAATCCACCTCTATTATATTCTCTCTTATAATCACATTACCACTCTTTCTTCCTTATCATTTATCACCTTTTAAGTCCTTAGTTTATCTTATAATATTATATCATCTTTTATAACAATATAAAAATAAATATAATTAAATCTTCCTACCTTAATATAATATTATGTAATTTATTATATGTTCAACAAAAATATAACTAAGTTTAAATATAAAAAACATTTTATAATTGATAATATTTATCAGTTATACACTTAAAAATATTGACTACATTTTAACATTTTGGTATTATAATAATATGATAATGATTTTCAATACGAGGTGATGATATGAGTCTATGTGAATTAAATTTAGGGGAAAAAGCTATAATAAAATACATCAATGGTGATGATAAACTTACAAAAAGATTATTAGCTCTTGGTTGCATTGAAGGAACTGAAATTGAACTTAAAAGGGTAGCTCCTTTAGGTGATCCAATAATAGTTAATCTTAGGGGATTTGATTTAGCAATTAGAAAAAAGGATGCTAAAAATATATTTTTAGCTGTATAGGGGGAATAACAAATGAAAACAGTAGCATTGCTTGGAAATCCAAATGTAGGTAAAACTACACTTTTTAATTACCTAACTGGTTCAAACCAAAGAATTGGGAACTGGGCTGGAGTTACAGTAGATAAGAAGGAAGGATTTTTCGGAAATACTAGAATAGTCGATTTACCTGGTATATATGCAATGGATACTTATTCTAATGAAGAAAAAATATCTAAAGCATTTTTAGAAAATGACGATGTTGATGTTATATTAAATATAATAGACGCCTCAAATATTGATAGAAATCTTTATTTGACTACTCAATTAAAACAATTTAAAAAACCTATTATTTTAGCTGTAAACATGATTGATATTGCTGAGAAAAAAGGAATTAATTTAGATTATACTAAATTATCAGAACTTATGAATGTTACAGTAATTCCAATTGTTGCTTCTAAAGGACAAGGCATTGATAAAATTAAAGATGTTATTGAGAAAGATAATTATTTATCTAAAATAGATAAATATAATTATGAATTTAATAGCGAAAAAGAAACTTATGAATTTATAGAATCAATTCTTAATAAATGTAATAAAACAATAGATAAGTCTAAAACTACATTAAAAGATAAATTAGATAACTTTTTATTAAACCCATGGCTTGCATATCCAATATTTATAATAATAATGGCATTAATGTTTCAAATTACATTTGCATGGATTGGACAACCATTATCTGATTTGTTAGATGGACTTTTAAATGATTCATTTTTACCTTATTTATCAGATTTACTTTCTAATACCGCTCCATGGTTTCAATCTTTGATAGTTGATGGTATTGTAGCTGGTGTTGGAGGAATTATTGTTTTATTACCTATAATACTTGCACTATTTGCATGTATATCAATACTTGAAGATAGTGGATATATGGCTAGAGTTGCATTTATCATGGACAAGTTAATGAGAAAGATGGGACTTTCAGGTAAAGCTTTTATACCTATGATTGTCGGATTTGGTTGTACAGTTCCTGCAATAATGTCTGCCAGAACATTAGAAAGCGAAAAAGATAGAAAACTTACTGCTTTATTAGTTCCACTAATGAGTTGTAACGCTAGATTACCTGTTTATGCTGTATTTGCAGCAGTATTTTTCCCAAACTATACAGGATTAGTAGTTGCACTTTTATATTTATTAGGTGTAATATTAGCATTTATTTTAGGAATAATATTTAAGAATACTTTATTTAAAAAAGATGAAGAACCATTTATTATAGAACTACCAGAATATAAGGCTCCTTCTATAAAAAATGTTGGTAAACAAGTTTATGAAAAAGCTAAAAGCTTCTTAGTAAAAGCTGGAACTATAATATTTGCTATGAGTGTTGTTATTTGGTTCTTATCGAACTTCAGTTTCTCAGGTATGGTAGATGTTAATGATAGTATTTTAGCATCAATCGGAAACTTAATAGCTCCAATATTTAGTCCTTTAGGATTTGGTAACTGGCAAAGTTCAGTTTCTTTATTAACTGGATTACTAGCTAAAGAAACTGTTGTCGCATCAATGGGAATCATATTTGCAGGTGACTTATCAGTAGTGTTACCAATTTATTTTACTACAGCATCAGCAATATCTTTCTTAGTTTTTGTACTTTTGTATACTCCTTGTATATCAGTTTTAGGTGCAATGAAGAAAGAATATGGTACTAAGTTCACTTTATTTGCAAGTTCATATCAACTTATATTGGCTTGGATAGTTTCATTTATAATTTTTAACATAACTAAATTATTTATATAAAAGAAGGTGTTTCTATGGAAATATTAATTACATTAGTTATTGTTGCTTTTGCTGGCTTTACAATATATAAGAACATAAGAAAATCTTCTAAAGGTGAATGTAATTGTGGAAGCTGTTCAAATCATTGTTCAGCCTATAAAGAAGAAGAAAATGGAATTAAACTTGAGAAGAAAAACTAAAAGTAAAATGGCTTAATAAAATCAATGATATTTTATTAAGCCATTTTTTATTACTACTAACTGTTTTCTGCAGTTTTTACTAAAGCTTCATTCTTTTTCATTATTCTTTCATAATATACTTTTAAAGTTGCAGCTGTTGGTGATGCTAAAAGCATCCCTAAAGCTCCATAAAATCCTCCGCCTATTAATACTGCTACTATTATAAATAAAGGTCTTACTCCTACTTTATTTCCTATTAATTTAGGATCTAGATACCAGCCATCAAATAATTGAAGCGCCAATAATACTAAAAATACAATTAATCCTTTAGTTGGTGATACAAAAACATTAAATAAAAATCCCACTATTTCTCCTATAAATGGTCCAAAGTATGGAATCATATTAGTTATTCCAACTATAACAGCTAATAAAAAAGCATATTCTGACTTAACTATGGTTAGTAAAACTAATGCCATAGCTGCAATAATTGAAGAATCCACTGCTTTTATTCCTATATAAGCACCTATCATATTATGATATATTCTAACAGCTTCTATTAATTTTTTCCCTCTCTTTTCTTTAAGTATTAAGAATGTTACTTTTTTACTTTCTTTTATTAACCTATCCTTATCTACCAGAACATATATAGATATTAATAATCCTAAAAATAGTTTAAGTAACTGACTAGAAATAGTAAATATATATGATATTGAACCTTCTAATAAAGTTACTGCCATTGTTCCAAATTGAGCTATGATATGATTAATATTATCCGTAGTTCCTGTAGTATTTATAAATTCTTTTACAGATTGATTATTTAAAATTTTATCTAACCATTCTTGAGTTTCTTGGATATAGGAAGGCATTTTTGTTGTTATGTCAACAGCACTATCTATTATACTAGGTATTAAGTATAAAGATGCTAATATTATTATTGCTAATACCAATAAATAAGTACTTAATATTGCAACACCTTCTTTTACATTAAACCTTCTTTTTATAAGCTTAACTAAAGGATTTAAAATATATCCAAATACTAACCCATATAAAACTGGCAACATTAAGGACCAAAACTTCTTCAATATACTAAAAAAATACGGATAATTTTCTATAATCTTAAATCCAACTATCCCAACTAATATTGCTATAACAATAGTAATTAACAAATCCTTATTTTTTATATTATTAAAAATAATTATCTACTCCTCTCTTAGATTTCTATAGATTATATCATAATAGTATTATTTAGTCTTTCATATTATTGTTAATTTTTTATAAAAATTAGATGCAAATAGGGATGCGAATTCTCGCATCCCTAAACAATTATGTTACATCTTATCTACAACTTCAATTCCTAATAAAGCTAAAGAGTTTTTGATAACTTGACATGTTGCTTTTACTAAACTCAATCTAGCTTCTTTTAATTCTTCATCTTCTAAGTTTAATACTGAATGTGCATTATAGAATTTATTAAATGATTTTGCAACTTCTATTGCATATCTTGTAATAATTGATGGCTCTAACTTTTCTGTTGCTAAATGTATTTGTTTTGCAAATCCTTCTAATGTCTTTACTAATTCAAACTCTTCCTTTGAAGAAAGCTTAGAATAATTAGCATTTCCTTTAAGCTCTCCTGCTCTTGTTAATATACTGTTTGCTCTTGCATATGAATATTGAACATAAGGACCTGTTTCGCCATCAAATGAAAGCATTTCCTTCCAATCAAATACTATATCCTTTTCTCTAGAATTTTTTAGATAAGTAAATACTACTGCACCAACACCTATCTTTTTAGCCACTTCCTCTTTATTTTCTAAGTTTGGATTTTTTTCATTTATTACTTCTAATGTTTTATCTATAGATTCTTTTATTAAGTCATCTAATAAAATAACTTCACCTTTTCTAGTTGAAAGTTTTCTATCTGCAAATTTTACAAGTCCGAAGCCTACATGAACACAATCTTTTGCCCATTCATGGCCTGCAAGCTCTAATACCTTAAATACTTGTTTAAAGTGTAGTGCTTGTGGTGTTCCTACTACATATATGCTCTTATAGAAATCATATTTCTTCTTTCTATACATTGCAGCAGCTAAGTCTCTTGTTGCATATATTGATGCTCCATCACCTTTAAGTACTATACATGGAGGCATATTGTATTCATCAAGCATAACTACTTGTGCACCATTACTTTCAACTAACAAATTCTTTTCCTTTAATTCATTTACTACAACATCCATTTTATCATTATAGAATGCTTCACCTGCATATGAATCAAATTTAACATCAAAAATTTCATATATTCTTTCAAATTCTTTTAAGCTTAAATCTCTAAATCTCTTCCATAAAGCTTCTACTTCTTTATCTCCATCTTCTAATGCTTTAAAGTAAGCTCTTCCTTCATCTTCAAGTGCAGGATCCTTTTCTGCTTCATCATGGAACTTAACATATATTCTTAATAATTCATCTATAGCATTCTTTTCTAATGCCTCTTCATTTCCCCATCTTTTATATGCAGATATAAGCTTTCCAAATTGAGTTCCCCAGTCACCTAAATGATTTATTCCCTCAACATTATATCCTTCTTTCTTAAATATCTTATATAATGAATTTCCTATTGCTGTTGTAAATAAATGTCCAACATGGAATGGCTTTGCTATATTAGGTGATGAATATTCAACACAAATAGTTTTTCCTTCTCCTACATTAGATGAACCATATTCATCGCCTTCTGTTAATACTTTTTCTATTGTATTTTTAGTAAAGATACTTTTATCTGCAAAGAAATTAACATATGGCCCAACATTAATTATCTTTTCGAATCCATCATTGTCTATTTTACCAGCTAACTCCTCTGATATCATATTAGGAGCTTTTCTAAAAGTTTTTGCTAATTGAAAGCATGGAAATGCATAATCTCCCATATCACTCTTTGGTGGAATTTCTATTAATTTTTCTATGTTTTCAATATCCATATCAACATATTTACTTATTGCTTCTGCAACTTTTTTCTTGTAATCCATTATGTATCCTCCTTAATTTTTACTAATAATTTGAAAAATAAAAAATCCGTCTCTTAAATAAATAAGAGACGGAAAAAATCCCGCGGTACCACTCTGATTGCATAAAATGCCACTCAATGCTTTAACGCAGCAATACGAACTATCCTACTAATAAAATTTCAGTAGCTATCTCCAAGGCTCTCTTCCTAATATTCTATCTTATAAGGCTTACACCACCCCTTACTCGCTTAAAGAATCAAATATAGTACTCTCCTCTTCATAGATATTAATACTTATTCTAATTTAATATAAACATTATACATAAACAAAACTTTTATTGTCAATAAAAAAGGTATACTTATATAAATATATTTAACTCTTACCTATACTTTATTAATTAAAGTGATATAATATCTATAACAAAAATAATTTTCATAATATTTACTTAAGGAGTCAATATGGATAGAGTTGGTATTATCGATATAGGTCCAAGTTCTCTTAGACTTATGTTAACGGAAGTTAATGAAAATGGATATTTTAAAATAATAGATGAATTAAAAACATCTATCAGATTATGTCATGATTTAGTTACTGATTACGGAATATGTAACGAAAACTCTAAAACTATACTTTCTACACTTAGAGCATATAAATCACTTTGTACTGTTTCAGGTGCAAATAAAATATTTGCTGTTGCTACTGAATCTTTAAGGGAAGCTAAAAATAAAGATATTCTTCTTCCTCTTATTAAAAAAGAATTAGATATTGATATTAGAGTTTTAAGTTGCGACGAAGAAATTTATTATAACTTTTTTGGAATAAGAAGAAGCATTTATATAGGCAATTCTTTAATGATTGAAGTTGCTGGTACAGATACTCATTTAGCTTGGGTTCAAGGGGATAAAATAATAAAAAGTGTTACCTTACCTATAGGAAGTGTAAATCTAACATATAAATTTAATTTAAAAGATAGAATATTACCTAAAGATTTAACTGATGCACTTAATTTCATATCTGAAAAGTTAAATGATATAAGCTGGCTTATGGAAACTAAATTTGACTCAATAATAGGTATTGCATCTATAGTTAGAAATATTGGTAAAATAGATAGAGTTAGAAAAAGATATCCTTTTGATATTCCTCATAACTACGAGCTTTCTGATATTGATGTTCAAGAAATATTTAATTTATTAAAATGTAAGGACTTTAAGCAAAGACAAAAATTAGATGGAATCGACCCAGAGCTTGCAGATATAATAGTTGGAGGAACCGCTATCTTTAAGAAAATAGCTAATATGGTTCAATGTAATAAGATAATAATTTCAGGAAGAGGCCTTAGAGAAGGCTTAATGTATGAATATCTTAATAATAAATATACAATACCAGAAGACATGCTAGATTATAGTATAAATGGAATATTAGAAACGTTAAATAGTGACAAGAGCCATGCACTAAATGTATTTAAAATAGCTTATAATTTATTTAATTCTTTAAAACCACTACATCATTTAGGAGATGAATATTTAAATATTATAAAAACATCTTCTATGCTACATGATTGTGGTATTAGTATTAACTATTATGGACATCATAAACATTCATTTTATATAATATTAAATTCTTATATAAATGGGTTAACACATAAGGAACTTCTTATGAGTGCTGCTATTGCAGCTTCACATAGGTTTAATAACTATCAAACACCTTTAGCTCCATTTTCATCAGTTATTAGTCAATTAGATTTACGCTCTGCAAAACTTATTGGAGTACTTGTTAAAATAGCTGAAGGTTTAGATAGAAGCCTTGTTGGTGCAGTTAAAGAACTTAACGTATCATTTGATAGTAATACAGTAACAATTAAAGTTTCTTCAGATATAGATGTTGACTTTGAAATTCGCCAAGCCTTAAGAGCAGGTGAAAAATTTAAAGAAATATATGGGAAAGAGCTTATTATAACAGCTATTTAAATTATTAACTTAATAGAATTTGATTATAATTTACCCATATTCAAGAAAATTGCTAAAATAATAAAAAAGTAGATTCATTTAAGTGTAGTTAAGAACTTAGTAAATCTGGCTTTTAATTACACTTCTTTCTATTGAATCTACTTTTATATTAAAATATTATTCCTAAAACTCCAAAAGCTATTTTACTAAATAGATTAATGATTAAATTTGATGGAATTGTCAAGATAAATTGACCTACTACAACAATTGCTAAAAGAATAACCATTTGATATTGATAAAGCTTATCTGCAACTTTATAAAAGCTTCTAGGGTTTAACTCCCTAAACAATTCAAATCCTGCAAGTCCTGGAAGTGGAATTAAATTAAATACAAATAAGTTTATATTTATAGCTGATATAAGATATAGGGCAATACCAACTATACTATAAGTTGATGATGGTAAAATGCTATATGCTATATAAGACCATAATGCATATATGAACATTCCTACAAATCCAACTAATAAATTTGCAAGAGGAGCTGCCATAGTTACCTTTATTGCATCCTTCTGACCTCTCTTATATGCACTTGGATTAGTATCCACTGGTTTAGTCCACCCAAATCCTACTAATAAAATCATAATAAATCCAATAATATCTATATGAGCTATCGGATTTAATGTTAATCTTCCCTGAAATCTTGGCGTTTTATCTCCTAACTTATCTGCCACTTTAGCTTTTGCATATCCTTGAGCAACAAAAGCTATCAAAATTGCAGGCACTGTTAATATCTTAGTTAATAAATAGTTTGATCCTAACATCCTAGTCCTCCTTATTCTTTTTTATGATTATACCATATTTATTAAACTTAATACTCTTGTTTATATTTTTTTAATAAAAAGGGACTCTACTAATAGTAAAGCCCTTTAAAATTTTATTGATTTGGTTTTTCGCCTTGAGGTTTTTCATGATTATTTTCTCCATTTGCTGGTGGCGTTGTTTCATTTCCTCCGCTTGCTGGTGGATTAGTTGTTTCGTTTCCTCCATTTACTGGCGGTTTTGTTGTTTCATTTCCCCCATTTGCTGGTGGATTAGTTGTACCGTTTCCTCCACCTGCTGGTGAATTAACTGTTCCATTTCCTCCACTTGCTGGTGGATTACTTGTTCCTCCTGTCGGTGGATTAGTTGTTCCTCCACTTGCTGGTGGTTTTACAACATCCCTATCTGGAGTTGGCTCTGGAATAGCATCTGTATTTTTATCATTATATTCTTCTGGTTTGATGTTGTATAAAGAATTATATCTAGCTTCTTCTGCATTATAAGCTGCAGCAACATTTTCAACTGATAATAAATCAAATTCTTCTGGATTAGGTAGTTTATTATTAAAAATAAAGTCATGCAGAACCTTAGAATTTTGTTCTAAATCTATTAATAAACACCATCCTCTATCCTTATATAGATTGTCCCTTGCAATAAGCTCTGTTTGTGGTATTTGTAATTGCTCAAAGTCTAAGCTTGGTAACTTATAAATTGTATAAGCTAAATTTAAAGCTTCTGGTATATCTATGTTAGTTTTAACATGCTCTGATAAAGTATTAGCTATGCTTACATATTTTAAAGGATTTACTTCCTTTAAATTTTTAGCAACTTCATGTAATACTTTACTTTGCCTTTGTCCTCTTTCAAAATCTCCATTTCCAACATATCTTATTCTTGCATAAGATAGAGCTTGTTGTCCATTTACTTTTTGAAGTCCTGTTTCAGTAATTGGAGGAGAATTCACTCCTGTTGATTCACCTATATATTTATTAACTTCATCTATTTCATAATCTTTTATATCTACTTCAATTCCGCCAATTTCATCTATTATAGCTTCAAACCCCCAAAAGTTTACTATAATATATTTATCTAAATGTAAATTGAAGTTTTCTTCTATAGTCTCCATTACTAAGGCTGCTCCACCTTCAGCTCCTTTAAGTTTTCCATTTTCATCTTCTTCAGAACTTCCAAATGCAAATGCAGCATTAATTTTATTTTCTCCATATTCAGGTATGTTAACTACTGTATCTCTCATTATTGATGTTAACTTAACTTTTTTATTGTTATTATCTAATGTAGCTACAATAATTGAGTCCGATCTTGCTGGCTCATCTAAGGTTCTTCCATCAGTTCCTATTAATAAAACATTTGTAATTCCATCTACCTCATTGTAGCTAGTTTCATTCTTATTTTCCGGATTATATTCTACATAAATTTTATTTCTAATATGATTATAATACCCCCAACCTGTCGCTATAAGTATTGCTACTACTGCTAATATGCTTATGATAGATATTAATATAATTTTCTTTTTATTTCTTTTTTTAATTTTCTTTTTACTATTAGAACTTTTTCTTTTCACTGAATCATTTTCGCTCATCCTAATTCCTCCCTCTACTCTATTATTATATAACCAAGACCTCTATTTTTACAACAATATCCATTACATTATACTAAATTTATTTGTCATCTTTGTTACAAATATATAACAAACTATATTATTCTTCATATTTATATTATTTATATCATTTATTTACATCATTCATACGAAAATGTATCTTTTTTTAAAGATTAATTCCTCTTCTAACCTCTATATTAGCATTTGCTATATTACGAAATTTAATCTTAATCATAAATATCTATATAAAATAATATACTTTTTTTATTTTATGCAGTTTAAATTTATACTTATTTGTCAATAATAGGAACAAGGGGTGATAAATATGGATAATTTAAATAATAAATCAAACTTCAAATCCACTAAAAAGAATATTAGTAAAAAACAAAAAGCTGCTATGTTGGTTTCATTTGTTTCATTATTAGCAATTTGCTTTTGCTTAAGTTACTTTATAACCGATTATGTAACTAATCCAAATAGAGATATAAATAATGCAGAAGCTCAAAATGAAACTGTATATAGTGAAAATAATAAATATTTAGATGATAATATTTATATAATGCTAAAAACAAATGATAATATAGATATGGCTGAAAATCTAATTAATTTAAAAAGCAAATTAAATTTAAATGAAAATCTTACAAAAGAAGATTTGAGCGAAGAACTATCAGTTCAGGGATATGTTCTTTCCGAATGGGATAGTAATAAATTAGTTTATACAAGAGATACCGCTATAAATACAAGTAAATTTGAATCTAATAAATACTATTTAGGCGAAGAAAATGGATTTATAAGCTTATTCAAAACAGATTCTAATGGTAATATAATTGAATCTGAAAAAAAGGTTTACTCTGATTCTAAGCCATTATCAAATTTACCAGAAATAGATCAAAACTATATTAAAGATAATAAATTTTCTTTTGATACAAGAGAAGAAGCACTACAAAAGTTAAGTGAAATGATATCATAATAAATACCTTCATTAACATAAAAAGGGGCATATGCTCCTTTTTTATTTGCTTATAGATAAAGAATAACAAATCTCAATAAGGGAATAAATAAATTATAAACTAATTTATTTAAGAAACACTCTTATTAATTTATAAGCATACATTCTAAATTTTATTCATAATCCTAAATAATAGTGGAAATGCTGGGGCTTTACAAATCAAATACTATCTAAATTATATGTAAAGATATATTATGAATAATAATTATATAGTATATTGATAAAATAATTATATATCTTTCCCCTAATTTTTAGATATATTAAATACTATATGAATAAATAGAATTTTTATATAAGTCAAAATAGAATTTATAATTTTTTTCTTTCTATTTTGATTTTTTTTCACATTTTAAGACAAAAAAGTATAATTATAATATGTATTTAGTTAATATTTTCATAATATATTTAAAAATTGTGTAATTGTAATATTTTTTTCACATTTTTTTATTTACATATCGATTTGAAGCTATTAATATATATTTATTGCCCTAAAAAAATTATTCCAAATCGGAGGTTTGTTTTATGAATATTAGTATTATTGATATGCCTATATTCTATGGATGTGATAATCCTGGAGTTGAAAATGGGCCAAAAATTTTAAGAGAGAACAACCTTCTAGATATCTTTAATAAAAGCCACCAAGTCTGTGATATGGGCGAAGTTCATGTAAAAAATGTTTCTTCAAATGATAAATACGCAGCTAACGCAAAAATGAAGTATTTAGATGAAGTTGTGAGATCAAATGTTGGACTAGCTGATAAAGTTTATGAGTCATTAAGTAAGTCATATCTTCCTTTAGTTATAGGTGGAGATCATTCACTTGCTATAGGTAGTGTTGCTGGCTCAAGTAAATTTTTTGATGAAGATCTTGCAGTAGTTTGGGTGGATGCTCATGGTGATATAAATACACACGAGACTTCCCCATCTGGAAACATTCACGGAATGCCTTTAGCTAGTTCCATGGGAATAGGCCATGAAATTTTGACTAACCTTTATTCTTCTAGCAAAAAGGTTAAACCTGAAAATGTATTTTTATTAGGTTGCAGAGACTTAGATTTAGGTGAACTTGAATTAATCAAGGAATATAATCTTAACGTATGGACCATGAAAGATATTAAAACTAAGGGCATAGACATTGTATTAAAAGAACTTTTAGAAGCTTTAAAAATGAGAAATGTAAAAAATATTCATTTTAGCTTTGATATTGATAGCCTAGATCCTTCTTATGTTCCAGGAACAGGAACTCCAGTAGAAGATGGATTAACCTTCTCAGAAGGAAAACAAGTAATTGAAACTATAATAAACACTTCATTAGTTAGAGCTATGGATTTTGTAGAATTTAATCCAGCCTTAGATGATAATAAAAAGACATTAGAAACTTGTCTTGAATTATTAAAGGTAATTTCTAAAGCTTTTGAAGGAAAATAAATAAGAAAAATAGCTAATAGATTTCTATTAGTTATTTTTTTATTATTAAATATATCTCTTAGTTCCATAATTATGTTTTAGGACTTTCTTTAAATTTATGTTATTATATAATAAGAAACTTAATCTTAGGAGGATAAAATGAAACTACTATTTTTTGATACAGAAACAACTAGCATAAAGCCAGGTAATATATGTCAGTTAAGTTATATAGTTATAGATGCTTCAGTTAAACCACAAAAAACTACAGGAAAAAACTTTTTCTTCACAGTTGATAGTATGGATGAAGGTGCTGAAGCTATTCATGGATTTTCACTTGAAAAACTATATGACCTTTCAGAAGGTAAAGAATTTTTAGATTGTGTCCATGAGTTTATGCCAGATTTCTTTGATGCAGATTTTATAATAGGACATAATGTTCAATTCGATATAAAATTTTTAAAACATGAATTACAACAACTTTGGGAAGCAGGTCTTATAGATACAACTTGGGAGCCTAAAAATACATTTTGTACTATGGCATATTATAAGTCTCTTTGCAATTTACCAAGTCCATCTGGAAATATAAAAAATCCTAAACTTGCAGAAGTTATAGATTTTCTTCAAATTTCTGAGGATCAAATAGCAAATAAGGCAAATGAACTATTTGAGGGTAGTGGAAACTATCATGATGCTAGATTTGATACAGCAGCTACTTATTTGACAGTTATACAAGGTATGAAAAAAGGATTGATTCCTGCAGGATATTTTTCAAATCTATTAAAAAAATAATTTTTTAATAATAAATCCCTAGAAAAATTTCTAGGGATTTATTATTACTTAAAATAAGCTTTAAAATTCACTAAAAAACTTTTCTTTAAGTAATTTACACTTTTCTTTATCCATAGCTGGCGTTCCATCCAATCTATATTTTAATCCTAATGTTTCGTATTTATTTACACCTAATAAATGATATGGCAATAATTCTACCTTTTCAACATTTTTTAATGAATTAACAAACTCTTTAAGTTCTTGCATGTACTCTTCACTATCTGTCTTTCCTGGTACAACTACTTGTCTTATCCAAAGCTTAGTACCAGCATTTTTGCATGCTTCTAAAAATTTATTTGTTTCATCTATTTTAAAACCTGTCATGTCTTTATATCCAACTTCTGATAAATGCTTGACATCATATAATACTAAATCAGTATATTTTAAAATTTCATCATATTCTCCGAATCCTACACCTGATGTATCTAAACACGTATGTATTCCTTCTCCCTTACATTCCTTAAGAACATCTAATAAAAACTCTGATTGTCTTAATGGGTCTCCACCTGAAAAAGTAACTCCTCCTCCTGAAGTCGTAAAATAACTTTTAAATCTTTTTATTTTTTTAACTAATTCTTCTGAAGTATACTCATCACCTTCATTTTCACTCCATGTATCTGGGTTATGACAATAAAGACATCTTAATTTACACCCTTGAAAAAATACTACTACTCTAATCCCTGGTCCATCAACTAGCCCCATACTTTCAATTGAATGAATTCTACCTTTTAGCATATTTATCTTCTCCTCTTTTGGACAACTAACAACAAAATCATATTGTCTTATTTATTATAATTTTTATACAACAAATTGTCTATTATTTAAAGCGGATGTCTAAGACTCTCCTGTTTCATTAAAAATTATCTGAATTCATTTGCTTTTTTTAGTTACTATATTTTTAATAGAAAAGATATATCTACATCTAATAAATATATCTCATATGATTCCATATATTCTATTAAATTTCATAAATAACTTTCTATATTATATAGCTCCAAGATCCTTATATAGCTCCTAATTCTTTATATAGTTCCTTGCTTATATCTTCACCAGCAAACTTTTTAACAATTTCTACACAAAGTTCTATAATTCCAACCATATTTGAAGCAAACATTAATTTACCGTTATCAACAAATGATTTCTTAATTTCTATTGCACCTTCTATTTTCCATTTAGATTCAGGAATTGCAACTCCATTTATATCATTAAACTTATCGAGAAAATAGATTCCGTTAGAAAAAGTAGTTATATAATCACACTCATTATATCTTTCTCTTATATAATTCATCAGCACACTATCATTAGTAGCACTAGCTACCCCTACGCCCCCAGGAATTATAACTATATTAGGATTATACATATCTTTACTTGCTATTTTATCAACTGCTATATCTATATTATTTGATTTAATTTTTGCTTTACTTGATACGGAATGTATTTCAAAGTAATCATCTTCCAAAAGTTCATTTATCTTATTGAATATACTAAATGCAATTGAATATTCCATTATCTCTATATCATCGTAAACTAAAAGAGCAATCTTTTTCTTATTATTTATTTTACAATTTAAAAAATTATTCTTAGTTAATTTATATGTGTATTGCTTTCTAAAATTATTTATTTCTTCGAATCCAACTTTTTTCAATAAAGATTTAGCTTCACTTGTTTTTACTGTATCTATTATTGCTTCTCCACCGAACTCTAAAAAATAATACTCTAAAAGTAATCTTAAGGCTTCTTCTCCATATCCCATTCTTCTATATTCATGATGTATTTTTATATTTATTCTTGCCACCTTAGTTGCAGAATTATATCCATGAAAACTTACTTCCCCAATGGCCTTATCATCAGTAGTATACACCAAACAATAAAAGTTTTTTCCATCGGTAGGTTGCACCATTTTCTTGTAAAACATTTCCCATTTTTCTCTTGGAAATGAATATGCTTCACCAACCTCACCCATATTCTCTTTATTTCCCCATAATTCCTTAACAAAAGATAGCTCTTCAAAGCTAGGTTTCCTTATATACGCTATCTTTCCATTTCTTCTATATAAACTTAACTTTTCATTCATTATCTCACCTATAAATATTTACTTTATTCTTCCAGTTAATATATAGTCTACTATCTCATAAAATCCACGTTTTATCAAGATATATAGACTTAATATAAGAACTAAGTAATTTAAATTTAATATTTTTTTAATAATACTAATTAATCTTATTAGAGGTAATAATTTGAAAATATTGATTTCTTCTGCATTTTAAAGATATAATAATTTTCAGTAATTTCAAACACCTTATTTTTTATTTAGTATTTCTAAACTTTTAGTGTTGTTTTATTAAACTAAATTTTTAAGCAATCTAATATACTTTAATAGAATCAACACTTCTAGAAAAATTTTAGAGGAAATTTTTTATATGTTTTTTTATAAAAAATATTGATTTATATCAAATTAAAATATATAATATCTATTGTTTGTTTAGTAATTTTAAACCTAAGGTTTAGTATTATAAAATTTATTAAAGTAGAGGTGTAGTTGTGGAAATCGGAGAAAAGATACGTAGATTACGTATTGAAAAGCAATTAACTCAAGAAGAACTTGCTAATAGATGTGAATTATCTAAAGGATTCATATCCCAAGTAGAAAATGATTTAACTTCTCCATCAATAGCAACATTAATAGATATATTAGAAATACTAGGAACTAATCTTACAGAGTTCTTTAGTGATGCTAGCGAGGAAAAGGTTACATATACATATGAAGATATGTTTGAAACTGAAAATGAAGATTTAAGATATAAGCTAATGTGGCTTATACCAAATGCTCAAAAAAATGAAATGGAACCAATTATGATAACTTTAGAACCAGGTGGGCAATATATAGAAGAAGAGCCTCATGAGGGTGAAGAATTTGGTTTTGTTTTATCTGGAACTATAATATTACATTTAGGCAAAAAGAAGTTCAAAGTTAAAAAGGGCGAAAGCTTCTATTTTAAGCCTAGGTCTAATCACTATATTTCAAATGGGGGAAAAACACAAGCCAAAGTTATTTGGGTAAGTACTCCACCATCATTTTAAATCTATAGAAAGAGGTGTTTATTTTGAAACAAAATATAATTGAAATGAAAGGTGTTTCTAAAACTTTTGAAAATAATTGTGTTTTAGACAACCTTTCATTAAACATTAAAAAGAATGAATTTTTAACATTACTTGGCCCTAGTGGATGTGGAAAAACAACAACATTAAAAATAATTGCTGGATTTGAAGATGCAGATAAAGGTGAAGTTTTATTTAATGGAACTGATATTTCAACTTTACCTCCATATAAAAGGCAAGTAAACACCGTATTCCAAAAATATGCTTTATTTCCTCATATGAATGTATATGAAAATGTAGCTTTTGGATTAAAAATTAAAAAGACTCCTAAAAATGAAATAGATTCAAAAGTTAAAGAAATGCTTAAATTAGTTTCTTTAGAAGGATTTGAAAAAAGAAGCGTTGATTCTTTAAGTGGTGGACAACAACAAAGAGTTGCCATTGCAAGAGCTCTAATTAATGAACCTGAAATTCTTCTTTTAGATGAACCTCTTGGCGCACTTGATTTAAAACTTAGAAAAGAAATGCAAATTGAGCTTAAAAGAATACAACAAAGACTTGGAATTACTTTCATATTTGTAACACATGATCAAGAAGAAGCATTAACTATGTCTGATACTATCATTGTTATGAATAAAGGTAAAATTCAACAAATGGGTTCTCCTGAAGATATTTATAATGAGCCTGCTAATGCTTTTGTTGCTGACTTTATAGGTGAAAGTAACATTTTAGATGGTACTATGTTAGAAGATTTTAAAGTAGAATTTTGTAATACAACTTTCGAATGTGTTGATAAAGGATTTGACCAAAACGAATTAATTGATGTAGTTATAAGACCAGAGGATATAAAAATCGTATCTCCTGATAAAGGAATGCTAAAAGGAATTGTTAAATCTATAATTTTTAAAGGTGTTCATTATGAAATAGAAGTTGAAGAAGGAAACAATACATGGATAATCCATAATACTAAATTTGCAGAAGTAAATTCTGTTATAGGATTAGATATTTATCCAGAAGATATTCATATTATGAGAAAGGTTGCAAATAATGAGTAAAGCAAAAAAAGCTAATAGAAACTTTGCTGCATCTCCTTTCATAATCTGGAGTGCATTATTTATTGTAATTCCTTTATTAATAGTTTTATTCTTCGGCTTTACTGTAACAACACCTGAAGGAGATTATGCATTCTCCCTAGAAAACTTTACAAGACTACTTCAACCTCAATACATAAAAGTTTTCGGAAGAAGCTTATGGCTTGCTTTATTATCTACTATCTGGTGCCTAGTTTTAGGATATCCTGTTGCATATATTATATCTAAAATGAAGCCTTCTAAAGGTAACATTTTAATAATGCTTTTTATAGTACCTATGTGGATGAATTTCTTACTTAGAACTTATGCTTGGTTACCTATCTTAGGTAAAAACGGATTTATAAATAATATTCTTGGCTATTTCGGAGTTGGTCCTTTTACCTTCTTATATAATGATGGCGCTGTAATTCTTGGTATGATTTATAATTTCTTACCATTCATGGTACTTCCAATATATACTGTTTTATCAAAAATGGATAAGGACTTATTAAATGCAGCTGCTGATTTAGGTGCAAATAGAAGTGAAGTATTTAGAAAGATAGTACTTCCATTGAGCATGCCTGGAGTAGTTTCAGGAATAACTATGGTATTTATGCCTGCTGTTTCTACATTTGTAATTTCAAGATTACTTGGTGGTGGACAATATATGCTTTTAGGTAACTTAATAGAGCAACAATTTACTATGATGGGTGATTGGAACTTTGGTTCATCTATTTCAATATTTATGATGATAATAATATTAATTTCTATGGCTATAATGAGTAAATTTGATAATTCTGATTCTAAAGAAGGAGGCGGTCAATTATGGTAAAAAAGTTTGAAAATTTTATTAAGAAATTTTATTTATTACTTGTATTCATATTTTTATATACGCCTATAGTTGCCTTAATAGTCTTCTCCTTCAATGATTCTAAGACTATGGGAAAATGGTCTGGATTTACATTGAAATGGTATGGCGAGCTTTTTAAGAACGAAAGAATCATGCAAGCTTTATTCTTTACAGTTGTTATAGCTATAATTTCTTCTGTCGTGGCCACAGTAATTGGTACATTAGCAGCTATTGGTATAAATAAAATGAAAGGACCTAAGAAGGCTCTTTTATTAAATATAAATTATTTACCTGTATTAAATCCTGATATAGTAACCGGTATTGCCTTAATGAGCTTATTTATATTCATAAGACCACTTACAAAATTAGATTTTGGATTTACTACTATGCTGCTAGCTCATATTACATTTAATATTCCATATGTAATCTTAGCTGTTTTGCCAAAGCTTAGACAATTACCTGAGAATGTTGAAGAAGCTGCATTAGACTTAGGTGCTACACCATCTTATACATTAAGAAAAATAATATTACCTCAAATTAAGCCTGGTATCTTTGCTGGTATGCTAATGGCATTTACAATGTCTATTGATGATTTTGTTATTAGTTTCTTTACAGCTGGTCCAGGAGTTACAAACCTTTCTATAGAAATATTTGCTATGGCAAGAAGAGGTATTAAACCTGAAATTAATGCTCTTTCTACTTTAATGTTTGTGACTGTTCTAACTCTTCTATTAATTGCTAATAGAAAAGAATTTACATCAAGAGGTGATAAAATTGAAGAAGCTTAAAAAGTCTATTGCTATTTTATCTTCATTATTTTTAATATCTTCATCTTTTGTAGGATGTTCTAAAAATGAAGATAGTTCTAAAAGCACAAGAACTCTTAATGTATTTAATTATGGAGATTACATAAATGAAGATTTAATTGCAAAATTTGAAGAAGAAACTGGTATAGATGTAATTTATGATACTTATGAGTCTAATGAAATTATGTATCAAAAGGTGAAAAATAGCCCTGGAACATATGATTTAATTTTCCCTTCTGATTATATGGTTGAAAAAATGATAAATGAAGATATGTTAGAAAAAATTGATTTTAATAACATACCTAACTATGTGAATATTGGTGAAGACTTTAAAAACCTTCCTTATGATCCTAACAATGAATACTCTGTTCCTTATATGTGGGGAACAATAGGAATAATATATGATGCTGATAAAGTTGATGATCCTGTAGATAGCTGGGATATTTTATGGAATCCTAAATATAAAGGTGAAATATTTATGTTTGATTCAATAAGAGATACGCTTGCTATTTCCTTAGTTAAACTTGGTTATTCTTTAAATTCAGTTGATAAAGATGAATTAGATGAAGCTGCAAATGAATTAATTAAACAAAAGCCTTTAGTTCAATCGTATGTCATGGATGAAGTTAAGGATAAAATGATTAACGGCGAAGCTACTTTTGCTACTGTTTATTCTGGCGATGCTATTTTTATTCAAGAAGAAGCTCCTGATTTAAACCTTCAATATATAGTTCCAAAAGAAGGTTCTAATAAATGGTTTGATGTTATGGTTATACCAAAAGGCGCTAAGCATAAATCAGAAGCTGAAGAATTTATAAACTTCTTATCAGATCCTGAAAATGCAAAAGAAAATGTTGAATATATAGGTTATGCAACACCTAATACAGCTGCCTATAAATTATTAGATGAAGAAACTCAAGAAGATGAAACTGTTTATCCAGCTGAAGAAGTTCTTGATAAATGTGAAATATTTAAAGATTTAGGAAATAAAATAAAACTATATGATGATGCATGGTTAAAAGTAAAGATAGACTAAAAACTTTTAACAGTAGTTTTTTAAATAACAAAAATATGGTAGCCTTTCATTAAGAAATGCTACCATATTTTTTTAAATTTTATATACTAAATTAAGTATTCTCTACAATATATTTTTTAAGTTTATAAATTTGAATTTCCAAACCATAATTTAATCTCTCTTTTAGCACTTTCTATGCTATCAGAAGCATGAACACAATTTTCTCTATTGTTTGCTGCATATAATTGTCTTATAGTTCCTTCTTTAGCTTCTTCCGGGTTGGTACTTCCATTAATTTTTCTTATTTTTTCAATTGCATTGTCTCCCTCTAATATTAATGCACATAGTGGTCCTTTAGTAATAAAAACTATCAATGGTTCAAAAAAACTTTTTCCAATATGTTCTTCATAATGTCTACACGCAAATTCCTTAGATATCGTTTCCATTTTCAGCGCAGTTACTTTGAGATCATTTTCCTCATATTTACTAATAATCTTTCCTATTAGGTTTTTCTCTACAGCATCTGGCTTTATAAGTACTAATGACTTTTCCATAAAACTCCCCCTCTTTTTTTAAATTCTCATCTAAATTATACCATTTTTTATATAAAATAATAATCCTCTCTTCATAATAATATTGTAGATATGTTATAATTTTTATAACTATTCTAATAAAGGAGTGAGATTATGGTCAGATATTATATTATTGTTAAAGGTAGGGTTCAAGGCGTTGGATTTAGATATTTTTGTCAAATGAATGCAACTAACCTTAACTTAACAGGATGGGTTCGTAATATGGATAATGGTATGGTAGAAATGGAAGTTCAAGGTGATGATAAGATATTAGTGAAATTTATTAGTATAATAAGTAAAGGAAATTATTTTATAAGAATAGATTCAATATCTAAGAAAGAAATTGATTTAGTTCCATCAGAAACTAAATTTAAAATAAAATAGAGCATTAGTTTTCCAATGCTCTATTTTTGCTTTCTTTGTACCTCAGTATCATATAACATTAAATTATTTTCTTGAATAACTCTTATTAATTTATCTCCATAAATTAAATTCCCTTCTTCATCTTTTGCAGTACTATAGCCGGCATTTTCTAAAGCTTGTGCTTGTTCTTTATAACTTTTAGCTTCAAATAATCCATTTGCAGAATATCTTTCATTTTCCCATAAAAATTTACCATGATCTTTTATAGATGATTTTATATCTTTATATGATCTAAATGCTCCAACAATAACATCATCATAATTTTCTTTAGTTTCAAGATCAACACTATCTCCGCTCCATCTTTCGTCAGCTTTTATACCAAAAAGATTATTATACTGCGATGATAATTTAGACTCTCCCCATCCTGATTCTAAAATAGCTTGAGCAATCGTAACTGAAGGTAGTATCCCATAGCTTTCATAATTATCAAAAGCAATCTCTGATATATTATCTATGAATTCAAGTTTAGAATTATCTTTTACTAACTCTCTATTAATATAATTATTTTTTAGTCCTTCAAGATATTTATTCGCTTTTTCTTCTTCCTCATTATTTAATTTTAAGGATTTAACTACTGATTTAAAGCTATTTAAGTCAGCAACATTCCCGTTATTATCCTTTTTATAAAATGAATTTACTATTTTACTTATAACATCATTATCTATCTCAAAATTTCCATTATTTATGGCTCCACTTATTGAAGCTATTTCTTGCCAATTTAATTGAAATCCTCCACTACTTGCGTCATCACATATATTTATATATTTAATTATATCATCATTTGAAAGTAACGTTTCTTCACTACCATTATTAATAAATTTAGATGTTATAAATACTAATGTGCTTATAAATGTAACAATAAAAATTATCATTAATAATATTTTCTTTATACCACCTTTAATATAATTCTCCTTATAATCACCTATACCTTTATATGTACCTTTATACTCCAAAAACTCACCTCCAAAATAGTTTTCTATATAAATATATACATCCATTATAAACAATATTTTATTTATATAAAGTTTATTATAAAAATTTAATTAATATTTAATAAACTAATATTATATTTACTTAAATTTATGCTAATTTACTAAAATATGTTTATTAACTCTTGAAAATTCTACCAATTCTATTTATATAGATTATTAATCAAACCATATAAAATATAAAATTCAATATCTATAAATTACTACTTAGCTTTCTAAGTTAATCACTCTTTTATTTATATAAAAAAGGTGGATTTCTCCACCTTAAACTGTCATTTTCTCTTCAACTGCTGAATTATCTTTTTCTTTTAAATCATGAAAAAATCTTTCTGTCTCTAAAATTATTACATGTCTCAATCCTATCAATCCAATTAGATTGGGAAATGCCATAAGTCCATTAACTATATCTGCTATAATAAAAATCATCTCTAATGGTAAAAAAGGTCCTACTGCTACAAAGGCTATAAAAATAACTTTATAAGGTTTTATTCCCTTTACACCAAATAGATATTCTATACATCTCTCACCATAATAATTCCATCCTAATATAGTTGTAAATGCAAAGAACATCAGTCCTATATTAACTATATACTTTCCTAATAAAGCTATTGGTAATCCATTTTCAAAAGCTGCTGTAGTTAAAGCGGCACCTTCCAAATTTCCACTAAAGCTTCCTGTAACAACTATAACTAGCCCTGTCATTGTACAAATTATTATCGTATCAATAAATGTTCCTGTCATTGAAATTAATCCTTGTTTAACAGGGGACTTTGTTTTTGCTGCCGCAGCTGCTATAGGAGCACTACCAAGCCCTGCTTCATTTGAAAATACTCCTCTTCCAATTCCTCTTTGCATAGCAATTGAAATTGTTATTCCTACAGCTCCACCTAAGGCTGCTTCAGGATTGAATGCACTCCTTATTATTAAACTAATAGCTGACGGTATTTTTGTAAAATTAAAACCTAAAACCAATATAACTCCTACTATATATAGTATAGCCATGAAAGGAACAACTTTTTCTGATACACTTGAAATTCTTTTTATTCCTCCTAGAGTAACTAAAGCAACTAATATAGTAACTACTATTGCTGTTACTACTAATGGAATATTAAATCCTATTTGTGCAGCATCAGCAATTGACTTTACTTGTCCAAATGTCCCTATTCCAAGTAGAGCAACTCCTACCCCAAATATTGCAAATAATTTAGCTAACCAATTTAATCCTAAACCATTTTTTATATAATACATTGGTCCACCAGACATTTGTCCATTCTCATCTACTTCTCTATATTTTATAGCAAGTAATCCTTCTGCATATTTAGTTGCCATACCAAAAAATGCTGCTATCCACATCCAAAATAATGCCCCTGGTCCTCCAGCTTTAATTGCAGTAGCGACTCCAACTATATTCCCTGTTCCTATAGTTGCTGATAAAGCGGTGCATAATGCTCCATAACTAGATACATCACCTTTTGCATCTTGATCATTATCTTCCTCTTTTGAAAATATATATCTTAGTGCTAAAGGTAATTTAAATATTTGCAGAAGCTTTAATCTCCATGTCAAATATATTCCTGTCCCTACTAGCAGTATTAATAAAGGTGGTCCCCATATTATACTATCAATAGTACTTAAAATTGATTGAATTTGATTTAACATAAAAAAATCCCCCTTAAATTGAAATTTACGGAGGAGAATAGATAGGTAAATAAGCCCTAAAAAATAATAAAACTTTATAGACCTATCTTATCCCCTGTCCTTTTACCTGAGAGTTTCAATAATTTAAAATTTAAATTATCTTGCTCCTTCGGTGCTCATCTCTGAGTCTCTCCAGAGGTTCGTCCAATAGCGGTCCTAATACCTGAAAGATTTACTTCTTCGGTGGATTTATCTAAAAATCTCTCTCCCACTACCTTCAACCGAACATTATTAAATTGTATTATAATTATATACGCTTATACTAAAAATTTCAACTATTCTTTGTATTAATTATAAAATATCAACTTAATAATTTTTAATTTTATAATTATTAACATTTAACATATTAATAATTTTATATCTTTTATGACTTATATATTTTAATAAATTAGCATTTTTTGCATCTTTTATTTCAGTAATTATATTTTTTGCAAGAATTCCTTGATTTTTTAGAATATGGCTATATACTATTTAGTAGGAATTAATAGTATATTTGAAAAGGAGTACCCATAATGGATATAACATTAACAAAGGATTACTTATCAAACCTTTATGGTAAAATAAGCCCTTTCGAATTTAAAGATAAATTAATAAAATTAGCTAACCTTAATAAAGAAAAATTTAATGGAAATATTTTAGATGCTGGTAGAGGTAATCCTAACTGGACTTCTTCAACACCTAGACAAGCCTTCTTCACTCTTGGGCAATTTGCAGTATTAGAATGCCAAAGAAACTTATGTATGGATGATTTAGCAGGTATGGTTAGCAAATCTGGTATTTATGAAAGATTTTTAGATTATTATAATAAGAATACTAATTTACCAGGAATTCATTTATTAAAAGAAATAATAAACTATTGTATTGATGAACTTAATTTTAATCCAGATGATTTTTTATTTGAAATTACTGATGGAATTATTGGTGATAACTATCCAGTTCCAGATAGAATGCTTATACATATGGAAAAGATAGTTAATAAATACTTACTAAAGGAATTATGTGGTGATACTAAATTTAATAATAAATTTGATGTTTTTGCTGTAGAAGGTGGAACTGCTGCAATGTGTTATATTTTTGATTCTCTAACAGCAAACAAGCTGTTAAATAAAGGTGATAAAATTGCTTTAATGACACCTATATTTACACCATACTTAGAAATTCCTCACTTACCTAATTATAATTTTGAAGTTGTAAGAATTCATGCAAATGAATTAGATGAAAATAATAATCCAACTTGGCAGTATCCAATTGAAGAATTAGAAAAACTTAAAGATACTGGCATAAAAGCATTATTTATTGTTAATCCAAATAATCCTGCTTCAATAGCATTAAGTTATGAATGTAAAAACAACTTAGTTAATGTAGTTAAAAACTACAATCCAAATTTAATGATAATAACTGATGATGTTTATTGTACATTTATAGATAATTTCAAATCTATAATTGCACATTTACCATACAATACATTAGGAGTGTACTCTTTATCAAAATACTTTGGTGTTACAGGTTGGAGACTTGGTACAATATTATTAAGTGAAAATAATGTATTTAATAATCTTTTATTAAATCTTTCTTCTGATGATAAAATTGAAATAAATAAAAGATATAAACATATGTCATCTAATCCTAATTATATAAAATTCATTGACAGATTAGTTGCAGATAGTAGACAAGTTGCCTTAAATCATACTGCTGGTTTATCAACTCCACAGCAAGTTCAAATGGCATTATTTTGTGCATTTGCTCTTGTTGATTCTAATAATAGGTATAAAAATTTCACTATTGAGATATGCAAAAAACGTAAAGCTTTATTATTTGAAGGTATGGAATTAGACCTAGTAGAAAATCCTAATGATGCTTCTTATTATACTGAATTAAACATAATTGATTGGGCAAGAAGTAAATTTAATGAAGATTTTGCTAACTATATATTATCAAATTATACGCCATTTGATATATTATATGATTTAGCTAAAAATTACTCTGTGATTCTATTAAATGGAGATGGATTTGCTTCTTCTGAATGGTCTCTAAGAGTTTCACTAGCTAATCTAAATGATAATTGCTACTATATCATAGGTAAAGTTTTAAGAAAAATTCTTGATGATTTACTTAAAGAATGGCAAGAAAATCAATGGTCAGAAGAAAAAGCTGAAAATTTATAAAACTATTTAATACTTTAATATATAATAAAAATCACAAAAATAAAGGTCGGGTTTATGCTCGACCTTTTCTAGTTTGTAATATATTAAAGTTGTTTATTATCATAGCCTTCGATAAAAATATTATCTGAATCTTACTTTTATGATACATATTTTATTGGAAATCATTTTTGTTAAAAAAATATTTATAGACAGTTGTAGTAGCTAATAAAATTGATGCGATAGTTAAGAACACATTAGAAATAACAGTTATTTCTTTATATGTGCAAAGAATTATTATTTGTATTACAAAAAAAATTATCGCTAACTTATATCCTAATTTTTCTATTTTCTTTTTAGTTACCATATAACTCCTCACATTTAAATATAAATAGAGAATAATTTAATACTCTTTCGAAATGCTTATTTAATATTACAATAACACAATTTTCAAATATATTCCATTTATTTTTTCTAATTTATTCACATTAAAAAATCACATTAAAGTTCACAACATTAATAAATTTATTAACGCTGCGAACTTGTTTTTAATTTACATGTGTTTTTTATAAAAAATAGCATTAAAACTAGTTAAATAGTTGCTTTAGAGCTATTTGAATTTGAATTTTAATGCTAAATTTAATGTGCTTTTAAATTTTCAACCCCAAATTTGAGCTCGCTGAAATAATCTAATATCTAATTTTCTAATTTCTATAAAGTCTATTTATAGCACTAAATACTGCTTTTATTGATGCTATAGTTATATTACTATCTACCCCTACTCCAAAAGTAACCTTAGAATTATCTAACCTTTTCATCTCAACATAAGCAGCTGCTTTAGCCTCTGATCCTTCTCCTAAAGAATGTTCTGCATAATCTAGTATTGTAGTTTTAATTAAATTACTTTTAATTAATGCTTTCTTTAATGAATCTATTGGTCCATTTCCTTCTGCTATAAAACTCTTTTCTTCTCCATTGAATAAGAATGTAACATCTATTTTAGTATTTTGTGATTCAATATTTAAACTATCACTATCTTCTATCTTAAATTTTAATAATTTAAATGGTCCTTCAACATCTAAATACTCTTCTTTAAATTTCTCCATAATTACCTTTGGTGATATTTCTCCACGTTTTTCTGTTATCTTTTGTATTATATCTCCAAACTCCTTATGCATACTCTTAGGCATCTTATACCCAAAATGGCTTTCTAAAACGAATGCTACTCCACCTTTTCCTGACTGACTATTTATCCTAACTAAGGCTTCATATTCTCTTCCTAAATCACTAGGGTCTATAGGTAAATATGGTACTTCCCATATATCACTATTTCTTTCTATATACTTTTTCATTCCTTTATTTATTGCATCTTGATGAGAACCTGAAAATGCAGTAAATACAAGTTCTCCTGCATAAGGATGCCTTATATGAACAGGTATTTTGCAACACTTTTCATATATATCTATTATTTTGTTTATATTGTCTAATTTTAGCTCAGGATCTATGCCATGAGAAAACATATTGTATGCTAAATTTAATATATCAACATTTCCTGTTCGTTCTCCATTTCCAAATAAAGTTCCTTCAACTCTATCTGCCCCTGCCAACATTGCAAGCTCTGCAGTTGCAACTCCTGTTCCTCTGTCATTATGTGGATGTACACTTAATATTAATCTATTTCTATTACTAAAATTTCTAGACATCCATTCTATTTGATCTGCAAATACATTAGGTGTATCCATTTCTACTGTAGATGGAAGATTTATTATTACTTTATTATCATTACTAGCTCCCCATGTATCTAATACAGCTTCACATACTTCAAGTGCATAATCAACCTCTGTTCCTGTAAAACTTTCTGGTGAATATTCTAAGTATAACTTTCCATTAAAAGAGTTTGCATACTCTTTTACTAATTTTGTTCCCTCTACTGCTATAGACTTTATTTCATCTTTGCTCATATTAAATACAACATCTCTTTGTAATATAGATGTGGAATTATATATATGAACTATAGCTTCTTTTACTCCTTCTAAAGCTTCAAAAGTCTTTTGTATTAAATGTGGCCTAGCTTGTGTTAAAACTTGAACCTTTACCCCTTCAGGAATCAAGTTATTTTCTACTAAAGTTCTTAAAAAATCAAACTCTATTTGAGATGCTGATGGAAATCCAACTTCTATTTCTTTAAATCCTAATTCTATTAAAAGATTAAACATTTTTATTTTTTCTTCTACTGTCATAGGATTAATTAATGCTTGATTTCCATCTCTAAGATCAACACTACACCATATAGGCGCTTTTTTAATTTCATTATCTGGCCATGTTCTTTCCTTTAACTTGATTGTTTGAAACCTTTTATACTTTTGATAATTCATTTTAATGCCCCCTTATTTATAAATACGGAAAGTTAAAAACCGCATAAACACACTCCTAATTGGAGCGATTTACGCGGTACCATCCAAGTTTTAACTTAATTGAAATAACGGCATAACAATGCCGACAAAACCTACTTCCCCATTCAGTCTTGTAGCTCCTGAGCGAGTTCAAAAGCGATAATATGCGGGCTCTCACCATCTCCCTACTCTCTTTAACATCTCTTACTTTCTACTATTCTCATTCTAAGCCTTTCAATATTGAGTTAATTAGTAATATACTATAATTTTATTTTTTTGTCAAATATTTCTAACTATAATTCTATTATATTTATAGTTCTACTCTTCCTCTTATTTCATCATTATAGAAAGCTCTAATATTTTTAATCACTTCTTCAAACAATCTTTCTCTTGCTTCTACACTTGCCCAAGCAATATGTGGTGTTAAAACTAAATTTTCTTTATTTTTCATAGATATTAATGGATTATCTTCTTTAATAGGTTCTACTTCAAATACATCTAAAGCAGCACCAGCAATAAGCTCTTCATCCATTGCCTTTGCTAAATCTGCCTCAACCACTATTGGACCTCTCCCCATATTAACTAATATAGCTGAATTTTTCATCTTTTTAATAGCATCATAGTTAATTAAACCTTGAGTATCTTTATTTAGTGGCGCATGAACAGAAACTATATCAGACTTATCTAATAATTCATCAAAGCTTACTCTATTATACTCACTATTTGAATTTTTTCCTGAAGTAGAATAGTAAATTACATTAACTCCAAAAGCTTCTGCTATCTTTGCTACTCTTTTTCCTATTGCTCCAAAACCTATAATTCCCCATGTTTTACCTTCTAATTCATAAAATGGCTTACTAACATTAGTGAAAAGACCAGACTTTGCATAATCTCCGGATTTAACATAATTATCATAATAAGATAATTTATCATATAAAGATAAAACTGTTGCAAAAGTATGTTGAGCTACTGTATTTGTTGAATATCCTGCAACATTTGTAACTGCAATATCATTCTTCTTTGCATAAACTATATCAATATTATTAAAGCCTGTAGCAGTCTCACATATAAGTTCTAGGTTCTTAGCTTCTTTTAGATTATTTTCATTTAATACTACTTTATTAGTTAAAATTATATTAGCATCTTTTATTCTTTCTACTACCTCTTCTGATCTCGTAGTATCATAATAAGCTAATTCTCCAAATTCTCTTAATTTAGTAAAATCTAGTTCCCCTAAAGTTTTTCCATCTAAAATTACTATTTTTTTCATTTTATCCTCCTAATTATAATAAAGTTAAAATCTCCATTGGCTTATCTATAAAATAATCTGGCTCAGATTCTTCTAATTTATCTATTCCTATAAAAGTATAATTTACTGCACACGTCTTGCATCCTGCTGATTTTCCACAATATATATCATAATGACTATCTCCAACCATAATAGCTTCATTTGGTTCTATTCCTAATTCACTACATGCTTTAAGTGCTGGATCTGGATTTGGTTTGTGAAGCTCTGTTGATTCTGGAGTTATAATTATATCCATAAAATCATATATTCCTGCTATCTTCATTCCTCTTATAGCAAGCTCAGCTCTTTTTGATGTTACTATACCTATCTTAATTTTCTTTTCCTTAAGACTAGTTAAAAGTTCTTTAACTCCATCAAAAGCAAAACACATAGTATCATGTATTGCTTCATTATACTCTCTATAATAAGCTACTAAATCTGCAACATCTTCTTCTTTAGCATGCTTTTTAAATGGCTCTCCTAGAGGCCTTCCAAAAAAGTCTACTATTTCTTCTCTTTTTAATTCTATTCCTAATCTATCTTTAAAAGTTTTATCAAATGAATTATATATTAATTCGTTTGTATCTAATAATGTTCCATCTAAATCAAATAATACTGCTTTAATCATGTTTATCCTCCTAAATTTAACCTTTATCATATGCTAATAAACTTTATAATTATAATAACATATAAAAGATGCTTGTACAAAATTAACTATATTAATTGAAATAAAAAGATGGACATATGTAAATTGGCTTATTACCTAGTGACTTAAACTAAGTACAAATTTACATATATCCACCCAAATATGAAGTAATGAAATTATAAATAAGGAATACATAATTAAAATACTTAAACCTTATATTTAAATATTAAATAAGCTTAATTGCTCATTATTATATTCCCTTTTATAGACATAAATTATATCCTCCATATTATAAAGTAACCCCAATCTTCTACATTCATTTGTAAAAACTTTATATAAGTTTCTAGCATTAGGGCTACTACATCTATACTCATTCCCAAAATTTCTTATATATTTGTCTTTAACTCCTGGAAAAGATTTATCTATCATATCAAAAAAGTAGTTTCTTTGATTAGATCTTAAAGTTACACCAAATGCAGGATATATAAATTTAGCTCCGTTTTCTTTTGCTATCCTTACAATATTAATTATATTTTCTTCTGTATCATTAATAAATGGTAAAATTGGCATTAATAAAATTCCAGTATAAATGCCTTCTTGTGATAATTTTTTTATTGCCTCAAGCCTCTTAGATGTAGCTACTACGTTAGGTTCAATTTTTCTGCACAAGTCATCATCTGCTGTTGTAATTGTAATTTTACAAAGCACAGGTGAATGATTTTTAATTCTTTTTAAAACATCAATATCTCTTACAATCAAATCACTTTTTGTCGCAATTGCTATTCCAAATCCATTATTATCAATGCTTTCTAATGCACTGCGTGTTAAAGAAAGCTTCTTTTCAAAAGGATTGTAAGGATCACTCATAGCCCCTGTTCCAACAACTCCTTTTTTCCTTTTAGATTTTAATTCTCTTCTTATTATTTCTGAAGAATTTTCTTTAATTCTAACAATATCAAAATTTTCTATTCCATAGCACTCACTTCTACTATCACAGTATATACATCCATGACTGCATCCCTTGTATATATTCATGTTATAATTAATCCCAAACCAATTATTACTTTCCCTATATCCTGATATAATACTTTTTGAAGCTATATAATCCATATAAATCTCTCCTAAACAAGCCCTTTCTCTATAATAAATTTATTAAACTTGCTTTCTGATAATATTTCATTTGTTATAAATTCTCCATTATAAAATAAGCTATAAGTTGTAGATAGACATGGAGAATTTTGTGCCTGTTCTTTAGTTTCAAACTTAATTACCTTTATATCAATTCCATTTTCTCTTGAAATCTTCTTTATTAAATCAACATATTTGCTTGTATAAGGACATTGATCCGAATAATATACTATTAGTCCATTCTCATCACATATTCCATACTTTGCATAACTTTTAAATTTAGGTACATTATATTCATCTGAAAATGGTAAATATAATAACTCATAATAAGGATTAGCTATATCACATACTTTAAAACCTTTATACTTTAGGTATTCTGGATCTGATAAAAATGGCATTTTCTTTTTTGATGAAAGAGTTATAATACCATTCTTTCCTTTTCTTTTTGAATCGTCAATGCATTCATTTAATAATCTGTTAGCATACCCTTTGCCCTTAAATTTTCCAGATATCCAAAAACAATTTATATACATATAATTATCGCCTTCAATAGGTACCCATGCATTTTCTATTGTAATATATTCAATAAATGCTTTACCCCTCACATTTATTTTATTAAATATCAATCCATCATTAAATCTTTCTTTTAACCATTCCTTCTTTAAATATACTCCACATTCACCTTTTTTATCTGATAAAGAGCAGCAAATATGTTCACAATCAATATTGTTATAACTTACTGTTATAATTTCCTCCATTACTTCCTCCTAACAGGATGTCTTATAATAGTTTTCATCTTTTCTTTATTAACTTTTCTTGGATCTGATAAATAAATTTCGTGGTGTCTTCTAATTTTACCCTCTCCGTCAATTCCACAAATATCATTAATTAAGTTATTTTCTTCAATATATTTATCAATTTTTTCAGTAGTTATGTGCTCTTGGTCAAATGGTCCAATATGCATACATTGAACACATAATCCTTCATTAAATATTTCTAATCTAGCTTTCGATACATCAATATTAGACTTTTTCTTTTTAAGTTCTTCACAAGCAAGATTAAATATTTCCTTTGTTACAAAATCCGGTTGTCTTATCATAGAAGTCCAAATATATTTATCCTTTTTACTAAAATCCATATCATCATCTTTTAACCACCATAGTCCTTCAAGAGGTAGTACAACATAATCGAAATAGTTCTCTATTTTATTTCTTATGTCTTTATTCATCTTTATTGTATAAGACAAAGAATATAATAATTCAATGGCAGCTTGGTATTCTCCATCTTTATCATTCGGATTTCCCTTTCCATCTACTATTATAAATGTCATTGCAGGTACAGTTATTTCCATAGGTTGTGTTTTAGGTAAGTATAAATCCTTAAAAGCTTTTTTATAATCTAATTTTTCCATTTCTATTCCCCCTAGCTTATCTTTTATAATATATCTAAGTATCAATTGATAAAGTAATTTTAGTAACTATAGTTATATTATATAAGCTTTAATATGACACCATTCTGTCATATTAATATTTATTTAAAGCAGATATTAGCCTTTTTTTTATTTCTTCTCTTATATGTAAAGGCTCAAGAACTTCTATATTTTCTCCAAAAGACATTAGATATCCAAATAGCCAATCCCCTGATGGATAATCTAAATCAACTATAAAATCACCATTATCATCTAAAGAATGATTTTGAAATTCATCATATATCCTAAAGCCTAGCTTCTTATTTACTCTTAATTTAAGATGTATTAATTTATTAGAATATCCTATATCTTCTTCTGAAAATAATTTATTAGGAGCAGTTCTAGTAAACTTCTCTGAACTAATCTTTACATTATTCATTCTTGTAAGCTTAAAGAATCTATTATCTTTTCTTTGCTTACAATAAGCATATAAATACCATCCTTGGCCTTTAAAAACTAATTTCAAAGGTTCAACACTTCGTTCTAGTGATTCTCCCTTTGAATTAAAATACTCAAAGGATATTAATTTTTTATTTATTATAGAATTCTTTATAGATGTGAATTTATCTCCTAAATCATTATTTTTATCCCAATTTGAAAAATCAACTTCTATCCAATTTTCATTATTACAGCCTAAAAATGAACTTAATTTAGATAATGCTCCATTAAACTCATTTTGGTTAACAGCATTAAGACCTTGCATAGCTGCTAATATCTCTTTCTTTTCTTCATGTGATAAAACTGTTTTATTTAATATAAAGTCAGATAAAAGACTTATTCCTCCACCTTTACCTTTAGTCATATAAATAGGAACCCCAGCCTGAGATAAATCTTCTATATCTCTATAAATAGTTCTTTGTGATACTTCAAAATACTCTGCTAACTCTTTTGCCTTAACATTCTTCTTATCTAGTAAAATATATATTATTTCAAATAGCCTATTTCCCTTCATATTATCACCCAAACACAATTTATTAATAATATATAGGTTCTATCCTTTCCCATATATTAAAAAGACTACACTCTATAATTAATTATTAGAAATGTAGTCTATAAAATTCATTTTTTATTTTTTCCATATTAAATATTATATTATAAATATAGTAATGTTCATATTATAAACTCTTAATATTTATAATATTTTAAAAATTATTATTAGATTTTACTACTGGTATCCAAATTTCACTTTTAAAATCCTTCTTACTTGTGTCTGGACCTCGTTCCAAAGAATTTTAGGAGCGCCTGCTGATTCATAACCTTAAATATCAATCACTAAATAAATTATAGTATAAGTGATATAATTTGGAAATATATTTAAATTTAATAATATATTTATATTAATTACTAATTAAAAAATTAATTTAACGTGGAGTTGTATTTGAGTGAAAAGAAAGATTTTAAAAGTTATTTTAATATTATTAGGAATAGTTGTTTTAATCGGAATAATAATATTTATCAACAAAATGTATCAATTAAGTCGGCTAGAAAAAATGAGTTCGAAGGATATGATAAAATATGTAACTAAAGATGATGATAATAGTAAAATTTCTGTTGCTATAATAAAAGATGGAACAATAGATTATGAAATTTATAATAAAGATGGAAAACAAGAAAAATATACAAAATATGATTATGAAATTGGCTCAATTAGTAAAACTTTCGTATCTCTAATTCTTTCAAAGGCTATGAGTGAAAACAAAATAGACATTAACGATTCTATTAATGAATATTTAGAACTTGACAAAGATAAGTATTATCCTTCAATAGAAAGACTTATAACCCATACATCTGGCTATAAATCCTATTATTTTGATAAACAAATGATAAATAATCAGTTTAATGAAGATAACGACTTTTATGGTATTGGCAAAGAAAATATACTAAACAAAGTAAAAAATATTGATTTAGAGGATAAAGATTATAAATTTCAATATTCAAACTTTGGCATATCTGTTATAGGACTTGTTTTAGAAAAAGTCTATAACAAAGACTTTGTAACTCTAATGAATGAATTTATTACCAACGAATTAAATCTTGAAAATACAAAAGTTGCTACTTGTACTGGAAATTTAAAAGGTTATTGGAATTGGAAGCAAGATGATGGATATATTCCAGCTGGAGCGATTATATCTGATATAGAAGATATGGCAAAATACTTGGAATTATATATGAATTCTGATACAGATTATATAAATAATACTAGTAAAGAATTAAAAGAAATAAATGCTAATAATTTTATGTATGAAAAAATGAATATAAAAATGGATAAGATAGGAATGGCTTGGATTATTGACACAAAAAATGATATTATTTGGCATAATGGAGGAACGAGTAATTTTAATAGTTATATTGCATTTAATAAAGAAAAAAATACTGGAGTAGTTATTTTATCTAATACGTCTCCAATGAAAAAAATACCTATGACTGCTATAGGTGCAAAAATAATGAACGAACTAAATTGCATTTACTAATTTAGGATAAAATTTTATGATTATCTGTTAAATTTATTATAGAAAGGTAGGGAGAATTTATAAAAATAAACATTTTATTTTTTATAATGTTTTTTATTGATGGGTTAGTTTTTTTATTGTTAGCACTAATTTTTAAGAATAGAGATACAAATATTCTTAAAAGATGTACTCAAGTTGCGAAAGGAAAAGTTGTTAAATATACATTATGGAGTAATAATGGAGTATATTTTCCTATTGTTGAATACATTGTAAATAATATAACCTATAATCAACGTTTAAGATATAGCTTCGTTATTAGCAAATCATCATCTTTTAAAAATGTGAATTCAGAGGTTGAAAATAACATTTCAGATACTAATTTAGTTATTAGTAAAAATATTCATACTTCTACAAATGTATTAAAAGATAAATTTCCAATAGGAACTGAATTAGATGTTTACTATAATCCAAGCAATCCAAAAGAAAGTTATGTATTAAGATTTCTAAAAAGTCCTTGTATAAAAATATTTTTAATAGTAAGTATATTATTTATTGTCTTGTCATTTATTGGTTTAGTGTTTTTACCAACTGCTTTAATAAAGTAATACTAGTACAGAAAATAAAAAACTAGACGATAACGTCTAGTTTTTTATTAATCTCGAATAGAAAGTTCGAGCTTCCTATAAATCTGGTGCAGATGGCGGGACTTGAACCCGCACGAGGAATTCCCCGTCACCCCCTCAAGATGATGCGTCTGCCATTCCGCCACATCTGCATAATAATTACTTTACTTAAATACTATCAATTATAAATATAGTAAAGATAAATGTAGAATATTTACTACAACTTATATAGTCTATTTTAATTTATCTAATACTACTTTTCAATCATTTATTAAATTATTTAACTTATAAAATCCTTATATAAAAAATATAACAACCATGTATAAGAAAGATTAATATACTTTTTCATACATGGTTGTTCATTTATAAATATGTTTAAAACAACACTTATTTATTTAAAGAAACCACTATGCATCCATAAGGTGCTAAGAATATCTTATCTTCAACAATTTTATTCTCGTCTGAATTATTTAACATTACAGTAGTTTTTATATTTTCTATCTCCTTTAAAGATGCCATAGTCTTTTCTCCATAAAAATTACATGCAACTAAGATTTTCTCACCTTCATACTCTCTAATATAAGCCAGTATCTTTGAATGGTCCTCTAATACAGGGAGAAAACTTCCTTCAGATATTATTTCATTATTCTTTCTTAAATCTATTAAAGATTTATAATAATTTTATATCAAATCACTTCTAAAATTATTAATTGATATGTTCTACTAAACTCTAATAGAAATATAAGGAATTCAGATATTCTGAATTCCTTATATTTCTTTATTATTACTAATTATTAATGACCTACTAATCCACTTTCATTTAATTTTTCAATAAACTTTTTACTTATCTTATTTATAGGTCCCTTTAGGAATAATCCTATTATTACAGATATTACTCCATAAATAACTATCATAGTTATATCTCTAGTTAAATTTGACCTTACAATTCCTGCTACAGACTCCCTCATAGCTGAAATTGAATATGTAAATGGTAAAAATGGATTTACCTTTTTGAAAAAGCTAGGCATAACTTCAACTGGGAAAGTTCCTCCTGCTCCAGCAACTTGAATAACTAATAGTATAACTGCTATTGCCTTACCTACATTTCCAAATATAGAAACTAGAGTATAAACTATTAATATAAATACTACGCTACTTAAAATACTTATTCCTATAAATAACCACTTATTTAACACATAACATTTTAACAAATATATATCTCCTAAGCTTAATATTAAAGATTGGCATATTCCTATAAATGCAAAAGTTAAAAACTTTCCAAAATATTTTTCGTAAGGTTTAAAATTTATTTCTTCATTAAATCCATGCGGATTTGTTGTTAATAAAGAAACTAAAATTAAGGCCCCCACCCATAAAGCAAGTGTTGAGTAAAACGGAGACATTGCAGAACCATAATTAGGAATAGAAAATAATATTTCTTCTTTTATTTCTACTGGACTACCTAAAAAATCACTTATCGCTTGCCAATCATTCTTCATTAAACTTAATATTTTATTTATTTCTTCTTCATTATTTATAGAAGACAATTTTGAAGATATATTAGCTAAACTTGATTTTATAGTTGGCATTTCTTCTTTTAGCTTTCCTATATCTTCTCTTCCTACTTTAAGTCCTTTATCTAACTTTTCTAATAAACTTGCTATATCAGGAATAGAAGTAGTAGCTTCTCCAACTAGTTTAATACTGTTATCAGCAATTGTATTCATTTGATCAATTGCTTTATTAATAGCAGGAATATATTGTGAATCATAATTATTTAAAATATTAGAAATTATATTTTTATTGCTTGTCACTAAATCCTTAATTTGCTGAAGTTTATTTTTATCAATCGGGTTATTGTCACCTACTGAGTTTTGAATTTCACCTATAATACTATTAATTGATTGCAATTTTGAGCTTGCTAAATTTAAATCATTTATCACAGCTTTTAAGTTATCATTAAATTTTGATAACGGCTCTAAAACCTTTATTATATTACTAATCTTATCGCTAACCTCTGTAATATGTAGACTCACATTATCAAGTCTCCTTATTATAGCATCCTTATCAATATTAATATTCATAAGACCATCAATACCAGCTTCTATTCCACTTAACGCATTATTTATAAATTCCAAATCTTCTTTTATTACTGGTGCAACTTCTTTTAAACCTTCTTTAGACTTTTCTAATGCATTTTTAGTGTCAGCTAATAAATCATTACTAGTCTTTAATGTATCTTGTAGCAAAGGCAAAGTATCCTTTACTTTGTTAACTAAATCATCAGCTTTAGCACTGCCATCATAAGCTTGATTTATTATATTTTCTATTTCTGGCATTCTGCTATTAATATTTATTACACCATTTATTAGCTTTAATATTTTATCTCTTGATCCTTCAAGACTAACCCCAGCTTCATTTAATATTTTAAAGATAGTTCCATCTACAGTTTCAATTATATTACTATCAACTTGAGATTTAATTGTAGTTATACCTTTATCAGTTATCTTAGGTGCGATAGCATTACTTTTTTGATTTACCTTATATATTAAAGTAGGCCTTTTAATCTCTTTACTAATTATAGATAATGTTTCTTCTGTAAAGTTTTCAGGTATTATTATCGTTGCATAATACTTTCCTTTTTCTACGCCTTGATTTCCCTCTTCTTCGCTAACAAAATTCCATCCAAGACTACCATTTTCTTTAAGTTTATTTACTAATTCATCTCCTACATTTAAATTTTTTCCCTGAAGACTACCACCTTTATCTTTATTTACTATAGCTACTTTTATTCCTCCTGTATTTCCATAAGGATCCCAACTAGCTCTAATATTAAACCATGCATATAAAGATGGTAATATCATAAGTCCAACAATAATTATTAATGCAACCCAATTAGTTGCTATGCTTTTTATATCTCTTGAAAATATTCTAAATATGTTCTTCATTTGTAATCCTCCAATAATGTTATCTGCAACCAGTACTATTTTTCTCATTTTGCATTTAAATTATTATATAAGTACAAATAAAGATTTTTTACTTTGCTAAAATTTCTTTAGACAATAAAAATTTCTCTAGACAATAATATATTAATAAAGTTATCTTCTTAATAAATAATATGAAAATTAAATAATATTATGGACTTATAATTAAATTTTTTTCACTTTTTATTTATTAAATTTTCTTCTAAATGCTAATAAAGCATTTAAATTATCATAAGAATAAACATCTTCTGTTTGTTCATTACCAAATGCTCCATATATATTACTTTTTTCATTTATTACTTGAAAATTTTTCATTTTGTTAATTGCCATATCATAAAGTTCTTCATCATTTATAACTTTTGCTATTTGCGCTATATTTGCATAAATTGATGTAGATTCTATTCTGCTTTCATCCATAGTATTTACATTATAAGATGTTGATATATAACCAATATACTTCAATCTTTCTTTAATCCAAGCAACACTTTTACTTATATCTTCATTAGCCTCAGCCTTATTAAGAATAACTAAAATTGATAGTAAAGTATCGATATTTTCTTCATTATCAAAACTTTCTACATTACCATCATAGTACTTTCTATATAAAGGCAATTCATCGCTTATATATCCCTCATTTATAATCTCAATTGATTTATTGTACACATCATTCCATTTATCATCAAATAAAGAAAACAACTTTAATGCATATAAATCTAAATAGCATAGTGTAGTTACATTACTTTTCCCATATCCATCATGAAAATCTATTAATCTATTTTCTTGAATTAAATTTTTATAAATTCCATTTGATATTTTTATTCCATAATATCTATATTTTAAATTATCAAACTCCTCTGCTCCAATTATTAATGCTCTTGCTATTCTTAAATCATCTATAGTTGCAGATACTTCTGAACTTTTATTATTTTCTATTCTCCAACTAATAAGTCCATTTTTTAAAAACATATTTTCCTTTATGTATTTAAATGAATCATAAAACTCATCTTTATTATTTTTATATAAATAATAATTTAATATAAGTCCTTGAGATTCAGATAAAATATCATGGCCTTTAGTTAAATCTCCTTCTGTAGAAATATTATTATAATTAGTGTATATACCACCTAATTCACTCATTAACTTTTTGCTTATAAACTCATTTAATATATTTTCTTCTTTACTTACTTCTTCTCTTGATATAACTGAGTTTATTTCAATATTTTTTATATATTTAAATAAATATATATAACTTAAATAGATGCAGATTGTTACAAATAGTAATATTACTGCTACTATACTAATTAATTTGTTAGTTTTTTTCATATATCTTTTTCTCCTTATAAATGTTATTCTAATTAGTTCTTTTTATCTGATTTTAAAGTCTTTAATGTTTTATATATATTATCAAGTTCAGAGTCAGATAAAGAATCTAGGTTATCTATTTTGTATTTAATAAAATCTATAGTTTCAGTCTTAAAATCTTTTTTTCTCTTCTTTTTTCCATCATTATTTATTATATAGGCAGCTATGGTACTTGTCGTTACCCCTATAAACCCAATTCCAAAAACCATTAAAAAAATTGCAACTACTCTACCTAAATTGGTTGTAAGCAAAACATCCCCATATCCAACAGTTGTAAATGTAACAAAGCTCCACCAAATAGCATCAGCAAAACTCATATTTTCTAATAAGGAAATAATTACAGCTGCCAGTACTATTATAATAGTTGTTAGAATTAACATATGATTAAACTTATTTAATCTTATAGATTCCCTTATTTTATTTTTAAACTTAATTATTAGAATTATCAACATTATAACTTTTAATAACTTTAATAATAATTTTAAGTCTATGGCTCCTCCTATATTTAAAGCATAAATAAATTTACCTACTCCAATAATAGGTATTATAGAAATTAAATCTATGAAATTATTAACTATAAACTTAGTCTTATTCATAGATAAAACTAATCTTAATAAATAATCTATAAAAAATATACAGCAAATTATTAAATTTATATAATAAAAGGTTTCTATTACACTAATTGGAAGCTTATACATAAGATCTAATATTATCATTATTGCACTCATTAGCGATAGTAAACCAATAAATATATCATAAGCTAATCTCTTTTGCATATAAATACCTCTCCCACAGTTATATACTTATATTTTATATAGTAACTTTAGAAAAAATGATATTTAACAAAAATATAACTAAAAAAATTAAGTAAACCACTATAGATTAAATTATTTTTTCTTAATACCAAATATTTCTCTTTATAAAAAAAGACAATACTTTAATAGTACTGCCTTTTATCTTATTATATATTACAGTTTATATAATAGAGAATTTATATATTGTTTCTTTATTATATTCTTCACCTTTTCTTAAAATAGAGTATTTAGCAAAAGTATTATCTTCTCCTATAGGTGGACATTGAGTTTCTATAGCCAATGCACCTCTTCTTCCTGGCTTTTTCCCACAATCTAAAAGCTCATTGTCAGGGAAGTTAAGTGAATATAGCACTACACTATTTTGATTTGTATAAACGTCCATTTGTCTACCAGATGCTTTATGATATAATCTAAGCTTTATATCATCTCCTCCATTTAAAACCCATGGATGATCGTATCCTTGTCCAATTTCAAGTTGATAATCATCATCTTCTATATCTCTTCCTATTGTCTTAGGGTTTGTAAAGTCAAATGGAGTTCCTTCAATATTTATAATTTCTCCAGTTGGAACTGAATTTTTATTAAGCTCAATTAAGAAATCACTATCTATATATAAATAATGACTTAGTATATCTTCCTTGCAATTTCCACTTAAATTAAAATAGCTGTGATTTGTTAAATTAACTAGCGTATCTGCATCACTTTTTGCTTTATATGATATTTTAAATTCATTATTTTCTGTAATAGTATATCTTACAGTTAAATTTAAATTTCCTGGATACCCTTCTTCACCAGATGGACTTAAGTAATAAAGTTCAACATATGCTTCATTTTCATTTGCATATGTTTCAATTTCAAAAAACTTCTTACTAAATCCTATATTTCCTCCATGCCCTTGATTTACTCCATAATTTTTATTAAAGTATAAAACGTTGTCATTTAGATGAACTTTTCCATTTGCTATTCTTCCAGCAGTCCTACCTATTAAAGCTCCATAATATGAAGGATTTTCCTCATACTTATTTAAATCTTGATATTTTAAAACTACATTTTCTATTACTCCATTTTTATCTGGCACCAATAAATCAGTTAATATCGCTCCATAATTCAATACATTTATGCCAAATCCTTTTGAGTTCCTTAGATTATAGCTTTCAACAGCTCTTCCATTAAATTCTCCAATTGATACCTTTAAAATTTCCATAGTTTCACTCCTAAAACTTAAACTTTTTAAATATTTTATTAAACTATATTCGATTTCTTACTCTTCATCTTTAATACTAAATTTGAAGGATTTATAATTTATTTCTATACCTAATTTTATTACCATATCCATAATATATACCCATAAAATAGAAGAGTCAATTAGTTAATTAATTTTTCAGTAAAGTTACTATATTCTCTTATTACTTTTTACTTCTTTCATAATAATTTAATTATCTACTATAGATATATTTTCTATATAGTAAATTATTACTATATTTTATATTATGTATATCAAATCCATATTTTAAATTAAATTATATAAAAATTTATTATATATTACTAATTTATCCTAATTTATAACTTCTTTGTTATGTTCTTCTTTTATCATTGTGTATTTAATTTGCACATATTATAATAAATTTGTAAATTATTTAAGCTATACTAATATTATAAACTTTTACTAAACATTTAGTATACACTTAAATGATTAACATAAAAAATAAAATATATGTTTCAATTTTGCACACTATTTAAATGCTATAATTTTTTATAATTTAAAATTAAACTTTATATCATTTTAAAATTGAATCATATATATTATACTGGGGGGTATAATAATATGGGATCTTGGTCCGAAAATTTTTCTGTAAACATAGAGGTTATCGATAGTCAACATAAAGAATTATTCGATATCCTTGATAATTGCTATGAACTATTACTTAAGAATCATGACGATGATAAATATGATAAGATAATAGCAATTTTAGAGCAACTAAAAGATTATACTATTTATCATTTTAAAACTGAGGAAGAATTTATGCTAAAAAATGGGTATTCCAAATTTTTATCTCATAAATTTGCTCATGATTCATTTATAGAACAAATTAATTCTTTTGATATTTATTCAATAGATATCGATCAAAAACAGTATATTAATAATATACTAGATGTTGTTTCTAACTGGATAAAAGTACATATACTAGAGACAGATAAAAATATACATAAATATTTGAGTTTGTAACAAAAAATAGCTGATAGTACTTGTAATAACATTACTATCAGCTATTTTTAATTAATATCTAAATAATTCAAATCTATACTCTTGATCTACATTTGGATATTTTTTTCTATCTACTTCACTTAAAAACATTTCAATAGGTCTTGCATATATTCCCTTATCATCATAAAGTGCTTTATATAATACCAATTCTTTTGAGTAATTTTCTAAGTGAAAATATAAATTTCCTTTTTTATAAATATCTATCGTTGAATTTAATTCGGTATGAAAAGCTTGAAGTATCTCACTATCATTAAGAATATTTTTATCTTCTTGAATATTACTAATTCCCATAACGGCATAATAATTATTTTTAAAATGCTTATAAATAGCTGGATATTTTAAATCTCTCATATCATTCTCCTTATTTATTTTGAATGCTTCTTGGAAAGCCTAACTCATATTGTTTAGGTAAATCAGTTTTCTTATTTAGTTTAACTGCTGCTTGCAATGCCCAATATGGATTTCTAAACATAGCTCTTCCAACTGCTACAAGATCTGCTTCTTCATTACCTATTACAGCATTTGCAAGATCTGGCTCGTCTAACTTTCCAACTGCAATTACTTCTGCGTTTAACGCTTCTTTTATGGCTCTTGCATATGGAACTTGATAAGCTGCATGAGTACCTGGTCTTCCTGCTGCTGCTATTGGACCTTCTCCACCTGCACTTATATGGAACATATCTGCTCCTGCTTTTTGATATGCTCTTGCAAGTTCTATTCCTGTTTCTATTCCATATCCACCTTCAACATACTCTCTTCCTGAAATACGCATTATTAGAGGCATGTTTTCTGGCATTTCACTTTTAGCTGCTTTTATAACTTCTGAACCAAACTTTGTTAAATCTTTTCCATATTCATCATTTCTTTTATTTGTTAATGGAGAATGGAATTGATGTATTAAGTACCCATGTGCTCCATGAATTTCTATAGCATCAAATCCAGCTTTAACAGCACGTCTAACAGCTAGTCTAAACTTTTCTACCATTTCCTTTACTTCCTCTGTAGATAATTCCCTTGGAGTTTTACAAGTATCATCAAATGGTATTGGTGAAGGTGCTACAGGGATTTCAGCATCTTCTGCTTTTCTTCCAGCATGAGCAATTTGAACTGCAACCTTTGCTCCGTATTTATGACATTCATCTATAATTCTCTTTAATGGTTCTATTTGCTCATCGCACCATAATCCTAAATCATAATCTGTAATACGTCCATCTGGTTCAACATCTGTCATTTCTACTATTATTAAACCAGTTCCACCTATTGCTCTGCTTACATAATGCATATAATGCCATTCTGTTGCTATTCCATCTTTCTTTTCAACTGAGTATTGACACATTGGTGGCATAACTATTCTATTTTTTAATTCTAAACCCATTATCTTATAGGGTGTAAATAAATCCTTCATCTCTAATCACCTTTCTTTATAAGTTTAATCTATATTTAGTATAAGAAATATACTTTTACAAATCAAGTACGCACTTTTAAGTTAGTATACTTCTAAAGTAATAGAACTCTCTAACTGAGAGTTCTATTACTTTACAATTTTATAATAATTAAACTAATTAAATCTACATAACTCTTGATGGGAATATAGCATCTAATACTCCTATTACTACTGCAGCTATTAACGCTCCAATTATTGATACTCTCATATTTGGTACCAAAAATTGTGCTAAATATAAAATCACAGCTGCAATTACAAACCCTTTTACTCCTTTTCCAAATGGAGATGCATCTACACCCATAAATGCCTCTACTAAATAATCTAACACAGTTATAACAACTGCTGCTAATAAATAAGACCATAATCCATGAATACTAAATCCAGGAGTTAAAAATGATGTTATTCCTAAAATAACTGCTACTAATATTAATCTTCCAATCCATCCCAAGATGCTACTATTATTCTTTTCTTTTACATTATTATTTTGTCCCATAATAATTCCTCCTTCGTAAGATTTTATTAGTTATTTATAGTATTAACTAAATTAAAAAAATTATTTCTTAAATAAAAAACTTAAAATCTAATTTTAATATAAATTTATTAATATATATTTTTATTATTTAAATACACTTAATATAATAATTAAATTTGTTACTATATTTAATTCTAGATACTACTACAAAAAATTATTAAACTTCATATTATTCCTTATATAAAACTAGCTTCCATTTTTATTTATCTTCACTGTTCCTATAGTAACTAAAAGATCGTGTATAAAATTTGATCCTCTGCTTATTAATATTCCAGTCAGTATTATTCCCAGAAATGGTATACTTGACTTTATACTTAAAAGCTCTAATAAGTCTAATTTAGTTGAAAAAGTTATTACTAAAGCTATACAAAGCGCTCCTATTTTATCTATGGATAATTTACCATTTTGCCATATCATTTTTAAAGTTTCCCAAACACTTTCTGCTAATAAAGAAACAAAAATTAATATTATCAAATTTTCCATATTAAACTCACCTCTTTTTATATTCTTTAACTTATTTAATATTGCGAGTTATATTCTAATATTAGGTACCCTTCCTTTATAATTTATATACATTATTTAATACTATTTAAATACACTTTTTATAACCATAATTTATTATTATTAAAACTAAAATTTCTTAATTTATTAAAGTTCTAATTGACATAAAACTTGTCTTTGATTTATTATCTATATCAAGTAGTTAATTATTTTCCAGGTAGATTTTTTTCATACTGCTTTCTACCTGGTATTCTAAGATACTTAAAGTTCAACTAAAAATAGCACCTAGGATATCAATCCTAAGTGCTATTTATTTTTATCAAGTCAAAATTAAATTTATATGCTAAATATTCACTTTTTCAACTATCTATTTAAAAGAAAAATATTTTCTATCTCATTACCATTCTCATCATAATATTTCACATTTGCTCCTGCTATGTATCCTACTGTATCTCTATCAAGTACACTGCCTTGAATTTTTAATAATATATCTTCATTCATAGGCAAATCCACTTCTTTTGTTTCATTATCCCTATCACATACAATCTTTACTTTCATAAATATCATTCTCCTTTACATATCTCGTGTACAATTTTAATATGCTTAAACAAAACTAATATATTTCTAATAATGATAAATATTATGCTAGTAAAAATATACTCATTAATACTCTTAAGCGAATTAACACTTATCCTAATATAGCCTATGTAATTTGATATTTTTTTAATAAAAAAATATTATTTTTCTCTATTATTTTTATTAAAAATGAGATATCTAAAAATATAGATATCCCATAAAAATTGTTTAAACTATTATACTATCTCCTTAATACCTTTAAAGCTTCTGCAACCTTTCTAGCAAAATCCAATGGTCTATCTATTGATTCAAAATGAATATACATAAGTCTAGGATTATCAAATAGCCAATGATTATGCAATGCAGTTACTAGTATTCCTCTCGCTCTTAACGCAGATATAAAATCATTTATTTCACTTTGAAGTATAACTGTTTCTCCTAAATTAAGAGTTCTACCATTATTATCTGGAGACTCAAAAGAAAATAATGCTGACAAAGCTAATGGTGATCGTGTTCTTCTTCCTAATATTTCTGCTCTTATATTTCTCATAAATGTTACTGTACAGACATTATTATCTTTACTTAAAATATTAGCACCAAGTATCCTAGCAAATTCATTACAAGTTCTACAAAAATTCATCATAAGTTTCCCTCCATAATTAGATAAACTCCTTAATAACTAAAAGGATTCATCTATATAAACATAATATGATATTATGCTTATATTTGTTAAACATTATGGTGCATAAAAAAAGAAAAACACTAGACATTAACCTAGTGTTTTTCATGTTACGAGATAAGCCGTAAGCGGAGTTCTGTATTAAGCAATCATCTATCTAGGCTTATTGTTGCCAATAAGCTCAAGCGGTACACCCGGAAACGGAGCGGGCAACTCCTAATTGTTTCCCTATTCGACCTTGCTCCAGGTGGGGTTTACATAGCCATCATGTCACCATGATGCTGGTGAGCTCTTACCTCGCCTTTCCACCCTTACCTAAAAATTTAGGCGGTATCTCTCTGTTGCACTTTCCTTCAAGTCGCCTTGACTGGACGTTATCCAGCACCCTGCCCTATGGAGCTCCGACTTTCCTCTCCTAGATCTAGTCTAGCAGCGATTGCATGTCTTACTCGCGAAGATTATCTTAACATAATTTAATTAATAATGCAAATGATATTTTTTACAATTTACACAAATTGTAGTATTAATACTAACATAATTAATATAACCCAAGAGTAAAATCCTATTCCAGAAAGTAATAAAGTTAATAATATAAGTATGAATATACATAACCTAGCGCCTGGATTTACGCAGTTTTTAAAAAAGACTCCACCCTTTCCAATATTTTTACCTATACCATCACATATATCTTTAAAACCATCTTGAAATACTTTTGTCCATGATTTGTTTTTCTTTTTATAATATGATTTACTCATAGTTCATCTCCCAATAATATTCTTATTATTAATATTATGCTTAACCTCAAAATTTTGTGTATAAAAAAAGACCTTACACAAATGTGTAAGGATCTTCACTTTTAGTAGATATTAATATTTCTAAGTCTTGTAATTTATCTTTTATTTTGTTTATAACTTCTAAAAAAACAATCCATTCAGATGAAAAATGACCTGTATCTATTATAGATACTCCCATTTCTTTATAATCAGATGCATAATGATAAGTTGTGTCACCAGTTATTATGCAATCTGCTCCTTTTTGGTATGCTCTTTCAAAAAAGTCACTGCCACTTCCATTTATAACTGCAATATTTTTTACTTTTTCGCTACCTCTAACAACCTTTAAAGATTTTATGTTTAACTTTTCTTTAATATCTTTAATTAAATCTTCCAATTGAATATAATCTTCTAATCTAATAATTCTTCCTAGACCTTCATTACTATTTCTAGCCCTCTTATTAACCTCTAGAAGTTCTTTAGATTCATACCCTAATATATTTACTATAGTTTCATTCAAACCCTTCTCAGCTGAGTCTAGGTTAGTATGACTAGAATATAAACTGATATCATTTTTAATAAGTTCTATTATTTTTCTACCTATTAAAGTATCAGTAGTTATACTATTAGGTTTTCTAAATATAAGAGGATGATGAGTTATTATTAAATCTATCTTTTTTTCCTTTGCTTCTTCTATAACATCTAAGGTACAATCTAAAGCTAAAAGTATTTTTTCTACCTTCTTTTCTTTATCCCCTACCATTAATCCTACGTTATCAAAATCTTCTTTTAATGTTTTAGGAGCAAATTCTTCCATTATCTTAATAATATCTTTAACATTTTTCATAAGCATCTTCCTTATAGAAAATTAATCATATTAGTAATAACATCTATTTTTTCTTGTATAGATTTTCTTCTTTCACTTGCATTAACAGTACTTTCTGTAATAAAACTAATAATTCTTTTATAGTTTTCAACTTTTGAAATTAAGTATTCCTTCATTAAAGGATGTTTTTGCATTAAAAGTTTTGGACTTACTTCATAATATATTGAATCTAAACTAGTAGCTTCGCCCTCTTTTCGTCTTACCTTAAAAAGTTCATAATATATGTTTTCATCTAAACAAAGATCTTCACTTATTATTTCATAATTATTATTATAAAGATACTCTCTCAACACTTCCGGATTTTGTGCTGGTTGAAGTATTAAGTATTTCATAGAGTCAACTTTTTCAATTTGTGATTCAAGTATATCTCTAATCAAATTCCCACCCATACCTGCAATTACAGTTACTTCAACTTCATCTTTTTCTAATGCTTTAAGCCCATCACCTAGCCTAAACTCTAATTCATCTCCCATGCCTTCTAATATAGCATTTAATCTTGCTTTATCTAAAGGCTCCTTATTTATGTCTACTGCAATTGCTTTACTACAAATTCCATTTTTCAGTGCATATAAAGGAATATATCCATGATCTGTTCCTATATCTGCTAATACTGATGTGTTTTCAATGTGTTTAATTATAAAATTTAATCTTTCGCTTAGTTCCATAATTCTTCTCCTTGCTAAATTAAAATTAGCACCTTTTGGTGCTAATCTAAATAATCCTTTAATTTTTTACTTCTTGAAGGATGTCTTAACTTTCTAAGAGCTTTCGCTTCTATTTGTCTTATTCTTTCTCTTGTTACATTAAACTCTTTACCAACTTCTTCTAGAGTTCTTGCTCTTCCATCATCTAACCCAAATCTCAGTCTTAATACTTTCTCCTCTCTAGGAGTTAAAGTATCTAATACATTTATTAATTGTTCTTTAAGCATTGTAAATGCAGCTGCTTCTGCTGGTGCTAAAGCATCGTCATCTGGTATAAAGTCTCCAAGATGTGAATCTTCTTCCTCACCTATAGGAGTTTCTAGAGATACTGGTTCTTGAGCTATCTTTTGAATTTCTCTTACTTTATCTACTGGTAAATCCATAACCTTTGATATTTCTTCGGGGAATGGATCTCTTCCAAGTTCTTGTAACAATTGTCTTTGAACTCTTATTAGCTTATTTATAGTTTCTACCATATGTACAGGTATTCTAATAGTTCTTGCTTGGTCAGCAATAGCTCTTGTAATTGCCTGTCTTATCCACCATGTAGCATAAGTAGAAAATTTAAAGCCCTTTCTATAATCGAACTTTTCTACTGCTTTTATAAGCCCTAGATTTCCTTCTTGTATAAGGTCCAAAAATAGCATTCCTCTTCCAACATATCTTTTAGCAATACTTACAACAAGTCTTAAATTTGCTTCAGCTAATTTTTTCTTAGCTCTTTGGTCCCCTTGTTCTATTCTATTTGCTAATTCTATTTCTTCTTCAGAAGATAATAAAGGAACTTTTCCAATTTCTTTTAAGTACATTCTTACTGGGTCATCTATTGCAATTCCTTCTGGAATAGTTAAGTCTAAGTCTAATTCTTCTTCAACTTCATCTGCTCCATTAGGCTCACCTATAACTTCAATTCCCATTGATTCTAGCACTTCATAAATTTTTTCTATTTGTTCTGGACTTAAGTCAATATGCTCAACCTCATCCATTATTTCCTTATATGTTAAAGTACCACTTTTCCTTCCTTTATCTAGTAGATTTTTAACTATAGTCATTTTGCTATTTTTGTCCTCATTCTCTTTTTTGCCTTGTTTAGCTTTTGTTTTTTCATCTACCATTTTGTTACCTCCTTCCGTTATTGCCACCTACTACTTTGCACCTCTCTTTAACTGATCATTAACACTTTTTAATTCAATTGCGATTTGTATAGATTCTTCAATTTTCCCCTGTGATTCCAATACTTTTTGCTTGCGTTTTAATTCATTTAGTTTTTGATTCAATTTATAATTATCCAATTGCTTGATAAAATCCTGTATTAATTTTTTATTATCTTTACCTGTTAGTACATGATGTTCTTTTATTTTTACAATTTCTTCGATTGTCTTTACATTTGTACATTTTGATTCTAAAAAAGTAATTATATTATTTATATTTCCCTTTTTAGCTTCTTTAATAATAGAAAAAATCTCCTTATGTTCTGGAAGAATTAACTCATCTTGGCTTATTAATTGACTAATATAATCAAAATACTCCTCGTTTAAACATAATTTCATTAAAGATCTCTCAGCTTTTATAAACGCTGGCTCTAAATATAATTTTGTTCCATTTTCTTCCTTATTATTCATAAAATTATTTTCTTTTATATTTTTTGTCATTTCTTTTGATAATAAATCATATAATGTTTGCTCTCTTATACCTGTATTTTCAGATATTTTTTTAATATAAACATCCTTTTCTATAGAATTAACACTTGCTAATATCTCTGTAACTCTTTTTCCATATTTAATTAAATCGTTACTATCTTTAATGTTAATCCCTTCTTCTGCCTTCTTAAGCCTATAATCAATTAAGCCTTCAGCATTATTTATTAATTTTATAAATGCATCTTTTCCATTACTTCTTACATATTCGTCTGGATCTTTTCCCTGTGGAATACTTAAAACTCTAACGTCAAATCCTGCTTCTTTTAATATATCTAGACCTCTCATAGTTGCTGCTTGCCCTGCTATATCCGCATCATATGAGATTATTACCTTATCTGCATACCGTCTTAATAATCTTGCTTGATTTGTAGTTAAAGCTGTACCTAATGAAGCCACCACATTTGTTATTCCATACTGATGCAAAGTTATTAAGTCCATATATCCTTCGACAATAATGAAATATCTTTCTTGCATCTTGCTTTTTATTGCAAAGTTTAGTCCATAAAGATTAGTTCCTTTTTGAAAGACCAAGGTTTCAGGAGAATTTAAATATTTAGGTTTTGAATCATCTAAAACCCTTCCTCCAAAACCTATTACCTTCCCCCTGTAATCAAATACGGGAAATATAACCCGGTTTCTAAACCTATCATATTTATTGCCTGTTCTCTCAGATGTTGATATTAATCCAGCTTCAAGCAATAAATCATCTTTAAAACCTAACTTTCTTAAATGAAACAATAAATTATTCCAACTATCCTTTGCAAATCCTAATCCAAATCTTTTTATTGTCTCTTCCTTAATACCCCTATTTAAAAAATATTCCTTTGCTTCTTTTGTTAATCTTAAGTTTGAATAAAAGAACCTTGCTGCTTCAACATTAACTTTATAGAGTAATTCTCTCTTTTTAGCAGCCGGACTTATTCTCCCTTTATCACTTTCTATTGTAATATTAACTCTATCAGCTAAATACTTAACTGCTTCAACAAAAGGCATATTTTTATTTTTCATAACAAAAGTAATTACATTTCCTGATTCTCCACACCCAAAACATTTATATATTTGTTTATCTTGTGATACTGAAAATGAAGGTGATTTTTCATTATGAAATGGACATAGTCCTGAAAAGTTTCTTCCAGATCGCTTTAGTCTAACCGACTCAGATATTACATCTACTATATCATTTTGTTCTTTTACCTTTTCTAGAATCTCTTCAGAAATCTGCAAGGAGATTCACCTCCTTACTAATAATTTTCGTCAACTTATATTCATTTCGACATTTTTTCTCTATTTCCTTCTTTAAAGGAAATTTTTTATGAAAATTTATTAAATCTTCTTTATTTATATTCTTTATCAAATTCAAAATTCCTTTTAAATCTACACTTTTTATTGTACCCATTTATTTAATATATTACTAATTTTGGTACAAATAGAGAGTTAAATTTATTTAAACAATAATCATCACTCATTCCAGCTATATAATCTGCAACTGCTCTTTTTAATCCTTCTTCTTTAGCTATTTCTTTATATATAGTTGGTAATTCATCCACATGAGTATAGTAATAATTTATAATGTTTTCTAAAATAAATTTTGCTTTATTTCTCTCTACTTTTAAAATATCCCCTAAGTAAATATTTTTAAACATAAATCTTCTAAGCTCTGTCATAGCCTCCCAAACCTCAGTACTAAATTTTATATCAACTTCATTGTTATTTAACGCCTGTGTAGTATTTTCTATTACGTCTGTAACTAAAGTTTCAATCCTTTGAGAATGAGTTTTACCTAATACCTTTATTACTTCCTTTGGCAATACATCTTCACTTAAAAGTCCAGCCCTTATCGAATCATCGATATCATGATTTAGATATGCTATTTTATCACTTACCTTTACTACTCTTCCTTCTAATGTTTTAGCTTTATTATTTCCATTATCAAGACCACTATGATGTAATATTCCATCTATAACTTCTGTTGTTAAATTTAATCCTAAGCCGTTTTTTTCAAGTTTTTCAACTACTCTAACACTTTGTTCATTGTGTCTGAATCCACCTTCCAAAAACTCATTCAATACTTCTTCACCATTGTGTGCAAATGCTACATGCCCTAAATCATGTCCTAATGATATAGCTTCAATCAAATATTCATTTAAGCCAATTCCACTGCCTATTGTTCTTGCAATTTGAGATACTTCTAATGTATGGGTTAACCTTGTTCTATAATGATCACCAAAAGTCTTTATATAAACCTGAGTCTTGTGTTTCAATCTTCTAAAAGACTTGCTATGAATGATTCTATCTCTATCAACCATAAAGCAGGTTCTTATAGCATCACTTTTTTCATCTCTTTTTCTTCCTAAAGTTGAGGTACTAAAAGTAGCATGAGGAACTAATGTCAACCTTTCGAAATTCTCTATTTTTTCTCTTACATTCATATATCTCACCTCTATATTACATATTCTATATTTTTCTCTTTTTTCCTCTATTTAAACATATTTTATAATAATATATTTAATACCAATTATATTTTCTTTATATCAAGTATATTTTCCTTTTTTTACTAATATCTTAATAATGAATAATTATATAAGGAGATAGTAATGGAAAACCTATTATCAGATTTAAGAGAAGAACTGCTTCCTGTTAATGAAATAAAGAATAATATTTTATCTCATTATAACCTTCAGAAAGCATCTATATTCAGTATTAAATTTAAAGATACAGAAAAACAAAGGGCTGTATATAGAATAGATTTTAATAACAAAAGTTATTGTTTGAAAAAAGTTTATTATAATGAAGCAAATCTTTTATATGTATATTCTGCTATGGAATGGTGCTATAGGAATGGAATCAATGTTCCTAAATTATTACCTACTATTGATGGAAATAGATATGTTAAATATAAAGATATGCTATTTATATTGACACCTTGGCTTAAGGGTGAAAAATGTGATTTTGATAACTTAGACCATGTTTTATTATCATCGAAAACATTAGGCAAACTACATATAGCTTCTAAAAACTTTTCTCCAATAGCTGGCAGTAGCTTAAGAGAAGGTTTTGAAAATTATAACGAAACTATATCAAAACATTTTAACCAACTACTATTAAGCATTAATAATGCTCACAAATACAACGATAGATTTTCAAAAATATTCCTAGAAAATATTAATGAAAACTTAGAACTTGCCAAAATTTCATTTGAAGTATCATCATCAATTATTCCTAATGAACTTTCAAAATCTCTTTGTCATGGAGATTACGTAAATAAAAATATACTAATAGACAACAATAAAATATCTCTTATTGATTTTGATAAGTGTAAAATGGATTATTGTTCTAGAGATATATCATATTTTTTAAGAAGATTATTGAAAAGAGAAAGTACTAATTGGCAAATAAATTTAACTTTAGAAGTTCTTGGTAAATATATGGAGGAAAATACTTTAACTAGTTCAGACCTAAAATATATCTTAGCCTATATTGCTTTTCCTCAAAAATTTTGGAAATTATCAAGAGATTATTATAAAAATATAAGGAAATGTAATAAAAATGCTTTTATTCAGCTTCTTGAAAAAGGTTTAGATAGGACAGCTAATCAATTAGAATTTATTTATGAGCTTATGAATTCATTTGAAAAACATTATAATGTAAAATTTTAAAGAGGAGGTTTAACACCTCCTCTTTTATAAATTATCTTTTATTTCTAACTTGTGCTTGTGCAGCTGCTAGTCTTGCTAATGGAACTCTAAATGGTGAGCATGATACATAATCTAATCCAATATTATGACAGAACTCTACTGATGATGGATCTCCACCATGTTCTCCACATATTCCAAGTTTAATATTTGGTCTAGTTGATTTACCCTTTTCAACTGCAATCTTAACTAATTCTCCAACTCCAGTTTGATCTAGCTTAGCAAATGGATCTTGTTCGTAAATTTTCTTTTCATAGTAATCCTTTAAGAATTTAGCAGCATCATCTCTTGAGAATCCAAATGTCATTTGAGTTAAATCATTTGTTCCAAATGAGAAGAACTCTGCTTCCTTAGCAATTGAATCAGCAGTTAATGCAGCTCTTGGTATTTCTATCATAGTACCAACTTTATACTCTAATTCAACACCTTTTTCTGCCATAACTTCTTTTGCTGTCTTAACAACTATATCTTTAACATATTTTAATTCCTTTATTTCTCCAACAAGTGGAATCATTATTTCTGGAACAATATCAAAGCCTTTTGAGTTTTTAACTTCTATTGCTGCTTCAATTACAGCTCTAGTTTGCATTTCAGCTATTTCTGGATAAGAAACTGCTAATCTACATCCTCTATGACCCATCATAGGATTAAACTCATGTAATTCTTGAACAGTTGATTTTAACTCTTCAAATGTTAATCCCATTTCCTTAGCTAATGATGTTATGTCTTCATCGTTATGTGGTAAGAATTCATGTAGTGGTGGATCTAAGAATCTTATAGTTGCTGGCATTCCACCTAAAGCTTCATATATTCCAATAAAGTCTTCTCTTTGCATTGGAAGTAATTTTTCAAGAGCTTTTCTTCTTTGCTCTTCATTCTTAGCAACAATCATTTCTCTAACTGCCATTATTCTATCTTCTGCAAAGAACATATGCTCAGTTCTACATAAACCTATACCTTCTGCTCCAAACTCTACTGCTTGCTTAGTATCTCTTGGAGTATCAGCGTTAGTTCTAACCTTTAATTTTCTAATTTCATCTGCCCATCCCATGAATGTAGCAAAATGTCCTGATATTTCTGGTGTAACTGTCTTAACAGCTTCTCCATATATATTTCCTGTTGAACCATCTATTGAAATATAATCATTATCAGTATAAACTTTTCCGTTAACCTCTAAAGTCTTAGCTTCTTCATCAACTTTTAAAGTTCCACAACCTGCAACACAGCAAGTTCCCATTCCTCTAGCAACAACCGCTGCATGAGATGTCATACCACCTCTAACAGTTAATATACCTTCTGCTGCTATCATACCTTCTATATCTTCTGGTGAAGTTTCTAATCTAACTAAAACAACATTTTCACCTTTTTCTTTTCTTTCCTTAGCTTCTTCAGCTGTGAAAGCTATTTTACCACAAGCAGCTCCTGGAGATGCAGGAAGTCCTTTTGCAATTGGTGTAGCTTTCTTTAAATCTTCTGTATGGAAAGCTGGGTGAAGTAAAGAATCTAATTGATTTGGCTCAACCTTTAATATTGCTTGTTCTTTAGTTAACATTCCTTCTTCAACTAAATCAACAGCTATCTTTAAAGCTGCTTGAGCTGTTCTCTTACCATTTCTAGTTTGTAAGAAATATAACTTTCCTTCTTCTATAGTTATTTCCATGTCTTGCATGTCTCTATAGTGATTTTCTAATGTATGAACTATATCAGTAAATTGTTTATATATTGCTGGATTTTGCTCTTCTAATTTAGCTATTGGAAGTGGTGTTCTTATACCTGCAACAACGTCTTCACCTTGTGCGTTCATTAAGTACTCACCATATATTTTGTTTTCTCCAGTAGCTGGGTCTCTTGAGAATACAACTCCTGTACCTGAAGTTTCTCCTTTATTACCAAATACCATTTCTTGTACGTTAACTGCTGTACCCCATTCCCCTGGAATATCGTTTAATCTTCTATAAACTATCGCTCTTGGATTATCCCATGATCTAAATACTGCTGTAATAGCTTCAATTAATTGAGTTTTTGGATCTTGTGGGAACTCTTCTCCCATTTCTTTTTTATAAAGCTCTTTATATCTTCCAACCAATACCTTTAAGTCATCAGCTGTTAAATCAGTGTCAAATTCAACACCTTTTTCTTCTTTTATCTCATCTATTAGATTTTCAAATAATCTCTTTTCAATACCCATAACAACATCTGAGAACATTTGAATGAATCTTCTATATGAATCATATGCAAATCTTGGGTTATTAGTTAAATCAGCCATTGCAACTACTGATTGATCATTTAGTCCAAGATTTAATACTGTATCCATCATACCTGGCATTGATACTCTTGCACCTGATCTTACAGATACTAATAATGGTTTTGTTAAACTACCAAACTCTTTTCCTGTTAGCTTTTCTAGTTCTGTAATTTTTTCGTGGATTTCTTCAATAACTTCTTGTGATATTATTTTTCCATCCTCGTAATATTTATTACAAGCCTCTGTTGTAACTGTGAATCCTTGTGGTACTGGAATTCCTAGTAAAATCATTTCTGATAAATTTGCCCCTTTACCTCCTAGAAGGTTCTTCATTGAACCATTTCCTTCACTAAAAAGGTAAACGTACTTCTTTTTCTCCATCTCAATACTCCTCCGTTCAATCAAATTGAATATATATACTAACAGTACTTTTGCACTGTAGTTACCCTAATAAATTACCCATAGTCTTCTCTTAATTGCCTTCTCCAAGCTTAACAAAAAGCTTTGTTATGTTAGTTTTTGATATTTTCCCAATTATTTTAAATTGACTTTTCTCATTAGCTGTTGTTTCTATTTTTTCTACTATTGGGATACTATCGATCTCATGCTCAATAATTTTCTTTGCTAAGCTATAAGCACTATCTTCCGCATATCCACATATAATATTTGGCATTCTAGTCATTATAACTCCAACAGGAACTTTATGAATATCGGTTCCCCCTATAGCATTTTTCAAGAAATCTTTTCTAGAAACTGCACCAACTAAAACTCCGTTACTTTCTACAAACAATGTTCCTACATCATTTAAGAATAAGAATACGATTGCATCATACACTGTAGTTTCTTCACTTACTGTAACCGGTTTAGACATAATTTCTCCAACTAAAACCTTAGAAATATTCTCTAATATTCTAGTATTTTGTGCCTCTCCTAAATATACATAACCAACCTTAGGTCTAGCATCAAGTATCCCTATCATTGTTAAAATAGCTAAATCTGCTCTTAACGCTGCTCTAGTTACACCAAGATGCTCTGCTAAAGATTCACTTGTAACAGGCTGTCCTTCTTTTACTATCCTTATGATTTCCTCTTGCCTTTGTGATAATTTCAAATTTATCCCTCTTTCTGCATTTACAAGGAATATTCAGATAATTTTGATTTGTTTGATTAGTGTGATATTTACACTATAATTATAACATTTTATAAAACTTTGACTATAGTTAATTTCCCGAAAAATTAGTCATATTAGCTGAATATTCCTTTTCTGTTTATTTTATTCTACTGTATCTCCTGTTTATCTCAATTTTGCTTCAATTTAGTCCTCATCTTCGAAATTTACAGTATATGTAAATACATTTTCATCTACTTGTTTATTTTTATCGTATTGCTTTTTCTCATTATTATTGTCACTAGCCTTATTAAATTTTTCATTTTTAACTTCACTTACTTTATCTTTAACCATACAAGCAACATCTGTAGCAGCATCCTTTATTTCATTTGCAGCCTTACTTATATATTTATTAACAACTTCAACACTACCATCAGCTTTAGTTATTTCTATAGTTATTTGCGTTACAACTGCTGCAATAACAACAAAAGCTAATATAGGTGGAATAATAATAGCAATTACCCCTGCTGCTATCCCTGCATTAACAGGAACATCTACAAGTTCTTTTCCGTCCTTGCTAACTCTAATTCTAGTGACATTTCCCTTATTTATTAAGTCTTTTAACCACTTTTTAAGTTCATCTATAGTTTCATATTTTTCTTTTCCTGGATTATCTTCTATATAATCCGGCTTAATTCCCTTTATTCCTTCAATATATATTATCGCTTCTAGTACATCTCCATTGCTTACTTCAAGAGCATATTTTGCCTCTGCATAGCTTACACCAGTTCTCTCTTTAACTTGATCTACCTTTTCTAAAGTTATTCCCATATTTATTCACTCCTTTATATAATTTAACATTTCTAAGCTTTTTGGCTTTTTAGAATAGTTTGAAGATATAATAAATGTCGTGACCTTACTTATATCCCTCTTTACGTCTGCATTTACATTTAATTTATATATTTTATCCATAGGAGTCTTCATCAAAAACCTTATAGCATTATATGCAGGCTTTGAAATATAAATTCCATGTTCTCTTGAACATTCCTCACAAACCCCACCATAATGTGATAAAGATATATAATTTGATACCGATATTTTTTTCCTACAACTTATACAACTTTCTAAGTTTAACCCATACCCAGTTGCTTTTAATAATTTAAGTTCAAAGGATCTAATAAGCATTTCATAATCTAATGCATCTGTATTAAGTAGATACATACAAGTTAGAAAATCTCTAAATAACTCTTCATTAGTTTCTCCTTCTTCTACACATATATCTATTAACTCACATATGTAGGATGAATAAGTCAATTTATCTAAATTATCTAATAAACCTTGAAAAGAATTAATTATTTTACCTTCTTGAAGATTAAATAAACTTTTTCCTTTAAATAAAACATATTCCCCATAGCATAGAGGTAAAGTAAGAGATAAAAGCTTACTCTTACTTTTTCTTGATCCTTTTGCTATAGCTGTTATTTTTCCCAATTTATTTGTATATAACCATACTAGTTTATCATTTTCTTTAAATTCTTTAGTTTTTATTACTACTGCATTTAACTTATGTAGTGACAGAAACACCATCCCCTTATTTTATTTAACCTTTTTATATCCTAATTCTTTTAATAGGTTTTGATTATCTCTCCACTCTTTTCTTACCTTTACCCAAATTTTCAGATTAACCTTAGCACCTAAAAATTTTTCTATCTCGTATCTTGCACTTTCGCCTATTTTCTTTAAGCATTGACCATTCTTACCTATAATTATTCCTTTATGTGAATCCTTCTCACAAAGCATATCTACTTCAATATGCCATGTTCCACTTGGACTTTGTTTCATTTGAATTATATCAACTGCAATTCCATGTGGAATTTCTTCTCTTAATGTTCTTAAAGCCTTTTCTCTTACTATCTCTGATACAACAAACCTCTCTTGTACATCTGTTATCATATCATCCGGATAGTATTTAGGTCCTTCTGGCATTGTTTCAATCATTAATTCAACTAATTTATCAACATTTTTCCCTCTAAGTGCTGAAATAGGAATTATTTCTTTAAAATCTAATTCTGATGAATACATTTGAAGAGTCTTTGCAACTCTCTCTTGAGTAAATTCATCAATTTTATTTACTACTAAAAATACAGGAGCTTTTTGATTCTTTAAAGTCTCTATTATAAATTTATCTCCTCTTCCTATCTCCTCTTCAGGATTTATTAAGAATAATACAAGATCTACTTCTTTTATAGAATCTTTTGCTGAGTTAACCATGTATTCTCCTAATTTATGCTTAGGTTTATGTATTCCTGGTGTATCTACGAATACTAATTGATGATCTTTCCCTGTTAATATTGTTTGTATATTATTTCTAGTAGTTTGTGGTTTATTTGATACTATGGATAGTTTTTCTCCCATTATATGATTTAATAAAGTTGATTTTCCTACATTGGGTCTACCTACTATTGTTACAAATCCTGATTTAAACATTTTTCCTCCTAATTATCTAATTCTTTTAATCAATGCTTTTAGCATTACTTTTCAAAAGTTTTAATTAGATATTTATCCTTATTTTTATTAATATTATTTGCTCTTTGTATTTTCAAAATTATTGTATCTTTTATTATATCATTACTTTTACAAAATTAAAGCATTGTTAATAAGATTTATATAAGTACCGAGATACTATATTATATCTTAAATATAACAAATATCAATAATGTTAATAAAGTTCCAAATAGAGCACCAACAATAACCTCCCAGATAGAGTGAATGTTAGAATCTACTCTACTTTGCGCTGTTATTAATGCCATTAAATAACTTAATACTATACATATAGGTTCTTCTGTTATCAACGAAATTGCTGTTGCTATTGAAAATGAAAGAGCACTATGTCCACTAGGCATTCCACCTCTTAACGGCGTTCCTTCTCCAAAAATAGATTTTATTATTAAAGTAGCTAAAATTACAAATACTAATGCTATAAATATCATATAAGGTTCTGATTGCTTTACTTTGTGTATTACATCATAAGACAAATCAGATATCTTATCCCAAAATATTATATATCCTACAAGCAAAGCATTTATAGCCGTGACTAATACTGCTCCTGCTGATGCATTTTTTGCTATCTTTGCTAAAGGATGATAATGATTTGTAGACATATCTATAGTTGCTTCTATTGCTGTATTAATTATTTCAGCTCCGAGTACTAATGTGATTGTGATTGCTAAAATAAGAAATTCTATCTTCGATACATCGAATAAAAAACATGATAAAAGTACGCATAATGCTGCAAATATATGAATTTTCATATTCCTTTGTGTTCTCACAGTTTCTATAATCCCATTTATCGCATAGTTAAAGCTCTCCACCATCTTCTTTATTTTCATAAGCTACCCCCACTTATAGTATTATCTTCTAATTTGCAATTTATTTAATATTTCTTCCTCTCTTTTTCTCATTCTTTTTTTATCATCCTCTTCCATATGATCATAACCTAATAAGTGAAGAATTGAATGTACTACTAAATAGCCAACTTCTCTTTCATATGAATGACCATATTCCTCACTTTGTTCTAAAGCTCTTTCCAAAGATAAAACCATATCTCCTAAAATTAATTCATCTCCATCTTTGAAAGTCTCATCAAAATCATAGTTTAAATACATTTCATTAAAAACTTTCTTATCTTCAAAATCTAACATAGGAAAAGATAGTACATCTGTTGCTCTATCAATATTTCTTGTTTCATTATTAATTTCTCTTATTTCTTCATTATCAACAAACAATAAAGAAATTTGATATTGACATTCTACCCCTTCTTCTTTTAATGCAAAATCACATACATCACTTAATCTTTCTATAAAATCTTCTGTAACCTCTAATTTATCTTGTCTATTTTCAGTATATAACATTTTTATCTCCTTTATTATTTTCTAAAATTAAAGGGAAAGGTATGATACCCTCCCCTATCAAATCCCTTATAAAATTTAATTACTTAGTTATTTAACTTTCTTTTCAGTTGGATATTCAATTCTATGATGATATATTCCATCTAATGTCTTAAGAAAAGTCTTTCTTATAATCTCTATATCTTTTAATGTTAAATCACAATTCACAAGCTGTCTAGAGTTAAGTTTATCATTTATTATATTATTTACCATCTCTTCTATTTTACCCTTTGTAGGCTCATTAATTGACCTTACAGCAGCTTCTACACTATCTGAAAGCATCAAAATTCCTGATTCCTTAAAAGATGGAATTGGACCTGGATATCTAAAATCCTCTTCCTTAATTTCCTCTGGTTTATCTGATGAATTCTTAAGTTTATAATAAAAGTATTTAACTAACGTAGTTCCATGATGTTGTTCTATCATATCTTGAATTACCTTAGGAATTTTATGCTCCCTAGCCATTTCTAAACCATCTTTTGTATGAGATAAGATAATTAATGTACTTAAATTAGGTGTTATCTTATTATGTGGATTTTCTTTTCCCATTTGATTTTCCCCAAAAAAGTATGGTCTTTTCGTTTTTCCAATATCATGATAATAAGCACCTACTCTAGCAACAACTGGGTTTCCTCCAACAGCCTCCGCAGCAGCTTCTGCTAAATTAGCAACCATCATACTATGGTGATATGTGCCTGGTGCCTCCATTAATAGTTTTTTCATTAATGGCTGATTTGGATTTGATAATTCTAATAACTTTATATTAGTAACTACATCAAATATTGACTCAAAGAAAGGTAATAATCCAACTGCTAGAATTCCTGAAAGCAAAATTCCTATTGCTGTATATCCAGTTTGAATCAATATCTCTTTTATATTATTGGATGAAATCATCCCTAAAGTAAATGAGAATAAGGCTAATATACCAGTTATATAAACAGTCGAATATATAATATCATTTCTTTGTTGAACTTTTTTAAGACCAGTTGATCCAAGAACAACACTTAATATAGATAAAACAACTACCGATGGATTAAATCCAACTATTATAGCTATAAATATTATGTTTAATAAGTTTATAACTAAAGATATCTTATAATCAATTAATATTGTCATAAGCATAGCACTACAAACTAATGGTATTAAATATGGAGAAATTACATTTAATCCAATTGAAATCAAAATTATTATAAGATTTATACTACTTATAAGTATTATCATTTTAGTATTTTTAAATACTTCAGGCTTTTCCTTAAAGATATATCTATACTGAATAGCTAATACTAAAGCAACTAATATTCCTAAAGAAATAAATGAAAATAAATAACTTTTTGTTGTACCATTATTTAAAAGACCTAATTCTTTTAAAACTTCTATTTGTCTTTCAGTTACAGGTTCACCTTCTTTTACTATTATTTGATTTTTCTTTATTATTTCTTTTGGAACGCTCTTTTGAGCTTCTTTAACAGCTTCCTCCATTTTATCATTATCAACAAACTTATTTGGTTTTATTTGCGTATGGCATATATTCTTCAAAACATCTTCTAATTCTCTGTCTATATTACTATTAAATAATTGGTTATCTGCTATTGATTTTGCTTCTAATAAATCTTCATATTTATTTTCTTCTATTTCTTCCTTATAAACTGTCTCTAGTACATCTACTACTAAATGTTGTATTTCAGATGCTTTTTCCTTTAATTCAACTAATATTTTATACTCATCATCAGTTAAACTAAATTCTTCGATTTTTTTTATTTCAGCTATCTTATCCTTTTCTTCCTTGTTAGAAGAATTTTCAGATACAATCTTATTGAATAGTTTATTAACATTTTCAATTGCTTGAGTCTTTACCTCACTTTTAACTATATACTGCTTATCTTCTCTCGCTTTGGCCATAGCCTCTTCTTCTTTTTGCTTAGTTGCAATTTCATCAACAGTATCAATAGGTGCTTTTATATCTACAGTTGCTATATCTCCTACTGAAAGATTATGCCTTTTAGGTGCAATCACTGTTAATAAAAGTAAGTATATTGCTAAGAATACAGTTAGATAAGTAAATCCTCTTTTGTATTTTATATCATCTTTTCTCTTTTCTTTATTCCAAAACAAGTCCATCACCCTCTAATCCCTTTTGTTTTTAATAATCTACTGGCTCATTATTTACTATATTTTGTTCTACAACAAATACTACATTTACTATTATATTCCCATCAGAACTGTCCTTTGTGCTTATTATTCTATCGACCACTTTAGCCTCTCTAGTTAAATTATTATAAAGAGATTCCTCTAATTGCTTTACTGCATTATCAATTGCCTCTTCTTTTGTGTATGTAACCGGAAACTCTTTCTTTTCAAAATAATTGTCCTTCTTTATAATTTTTCCACTCTCTTCTATTTTATCATACTCTTCAAAATCTTTTATAGCTTTTTTCAGATAAATTTTTTTTCCTAATATTTCTATATATATATCACTATCTTTCTCACCACTTCTTTTTAGTTCTGTTCCCTCTACTTTAGTAGTCATACTCTTTTCATAAAAAGTATTTGCCATAACTACACCTTCTGGTACAACTTCATATGGATCTTCCTCTTTACCGTTAATTCCTTCTATAACGACATCCCCAGCTTTCACCATATCTCCAACATGAACTGCTGATCTACCAGAAAAAGCGTAAACCCTACTTACTTCTCCATCCATCTTTGCAACTAAATTCCCTTGTTTTGCTTCTTTAACTTCTGGCGGATTTACCTTCTCTTCTATAAATATCTTAAGTGTTGAACCTTCTATTCTGGCTCTTAACCATAAAATATCTGAATTCACGTCCTCTAGTTTCTTCTCTACATCTTTAACATCTATTTTATCTTTGCTTATTCCTGGCTTTATTCCTATTTCATATAATTGTTGTCTTAACTCATAAGGTGATACATTCTTTTTAGTAGTTATTTCTATACTCCATACATAAGTAGAAAGATATAATAACATTACTATAAATATTCCTCCTCCTATGGCTAAAAACAATTTACTCTTTAATTTTCCTATAAAAAATAAGATACCAGTACTTCCTACAACTCTACTTTTTCCATTCAGTCTTTTTACAGCATCCATTAAAACACTATAATCATTATAATCAATTGTTACTCTAATCGTTGCTATATCTATCCTCTTAACATTTATAACATTTATATTTTCGCTCCATAATATGTTTAAAAGTCTTTCTGGTTTTAATATGTTAACTTCAACTACTACTTTTCCACTATCAAAAACTCCTGTTGCCATATTACACCTCGTATGATATAGATTTAAATTTTCCGCTAATTGTTATTGTAGAGTCTCCAATATAAAGTATTTCAAAATTCTCACCTTCAATATTAATTGTCTTTACTTTTGTATTTACTTTTATAATATTTCTCTCAAATAGTATTATTCCTTTATGATTTTCTATTGTTATTTCATCATTTCCTATAATAGTTATTTTAGGAACATTTAAAACTATATCTTTAGGTAAGTCAAAAGTTTCTGCTATTATTTCTCTGCTCTTCTCCATTTTTCTTTGCATAATCTTCTCTCCTTATATCTTTCCTAATAGTACTTTATGATAAAGATATACAGAAAATTACTTATAATTTATTTGAGTTTATAAAGTCAGAATTTCAATGCCTTATAAAATATATTTCTGAATAACAAAAAAGCAAAAGGAACTAAATAAGTTCCTTTTGCTTTATTTATTAGTTAATATTCTTATTATAAATTGACTTTAATTTGTCATAACTAAGCTAATTAAAACCTAGCTATATCTTAAATGTTATTAACACCTATGGTGTAGCCGTTCCTTTAATAATTTTATTTTTTCTTTTATAACTGCTGAGGAAGGTACTATAACAAGATCTACTTCTTTAGAATATCCAATTAATTAAATCCTGTTTATTCCCTTTAATTCAAGTATAATAATTCTTACACTTATTTTTGCTAAAATATATAACTATAGTCCTCAACCTTAATGTATTATAAATAATACATTCAGAGTTATTGGATAAATTGTAGCCTCCAATAATAGCTTCTAATTAAGTTCTATTAAAATTTCAAACCAAAATAGTTCCTACTTGAATTTTCTCTTTCTAGCAGCTTCTGATTTTTTCTTTCTCTTCACGCTTGGCTTTTCATAGTGTTCTCTCTTTCTAACTTCTGAAAGAACTCCAGCTCTAGCGCATTTTCTCTTGAATCTTCTTAATGCACTTTCAAGTGTTTCGTTTTCTCCAACTTTTATTTCTGACATCTATTATCCCTCCCTCCGCTAGCTCAAATTAATTAATTTAACTCAGCTACGGGCTTAATAACACACGCTATATTATACAATAGGCACATCTTAAAGTCAACCTCTGAGATAAAAAACTCTTTAGCCTGGTGGCCATTTTAATTCTCTTTGTCCTAGCACATGAAAATGAATATGGTCAACTGTCTGACCACCATCTTTTCCACAGTTATTAACAATTCTATATCCTGATTCAGCTATATTTAGCTCCTTTACTAGTTTATTAATAACTAAGAAAATGTGTGAAATAATATTAGAATTTTCTTCATTTAATTCATTTACATTTTGTATATGCTCCTTAGGTATAACCAAAAAATGTACAGGAGCTTCAGGGCTTATATCATGAAAAGCTATGACCTTTTCATCCTCATAAATCTTTTTACTTGGTATTTCCCCATTTATAATTTTGCAAAAAATACAATCCATAAATTCACCCCTTTCTTTAATTGATAATGGTTAATTGACAATTGATAATTTTTTATTAGTTTGATTATAAACTTATTTTTATATAAAATATAATAATTATTCCAATAATTTAACAAAGTTAAATTATCACCTTAATTATCCATTATGCATTGTAACCTATCAATTCTATAACAGTTTTGCTATTCCTATTTCATTTTCTACTTCTATAATTTCTATATCAACTATTTTACCAGTAACATCTGCACATGTACATGGTACTTGAACCTTTATATAGTTTCTTGTATATCCTTCATAGATACCATCTTTACCTTTTACTTCTGTTTCTATAAGTGCATCCATTTCTTTTCCTATGAATTTTTCTATGAATTCTTTTTCATTTTTATTGCTTAATTCTATTAATAACTTACTTCTTTTTTCCTTTATGCTTCCATCAATTTGATCTTGCATATCTGCAGCTTTAGTTCCTTTTCTTGGACTATATTTAAATACGTGAGTTTTAGTAAGCTTAATATTTTTTAAGAACTCATATGTTTCATTAAATTCCTCTTCCGTTTCTCCTGGAAAACCAACTATAACATCTGTTGTTATAGATACATCTGGCATAGTTTCTCTTAGTAGCTTTACAGAATCCGCATATTCTTTAGCAGTATATCTTCTATTCATTCTCTTAAGTGTAGCATCACATCCACTTTGTAGTGATAAATGGAAATGTGGGCATAACTTCTTAAACTTCTTTATCTTTTCTATAACTTCAGGAGTAAAGAATGCAGGCTCAATTGATCCTATTCTTATTCTTTCTATTCCTTCTACTTTTTCTATCTCTTCTATTATGTCTATTAAGTTTACACTTCCTTCTAAATCTAATCCATAAGAAGCTGTATGTATTCCAGATAATATTATTTCTTTAAATCCATGCTCTGCTAATTTATTAACTTCTTCTAATACTTTCTTAGGATCTTTTGAACATACTGATCCTCTTGAATATGGAATTATACAATATGTACAAAATCTATTACATCCATCTTGTATTTTTAAGAATGCTCTTGTTTTATCTTGATATTCTTCTATATTTAATTCTTCAAACTTTCTATTTTTAAGTACACCTTCAACATGAACTTGTGACTTTCCTTCATCTCTAGCCTTATTTACATAGTAAACAACATCGCCTTTATTTCTTGTTCCAAGAACTACATCTACTCCTGGTATTTCTGAAACTTCTTTAGGTGCAATTTGTGAATAACATCCTACAACTGCTACTGTAGCATTCTCATTCAATCTTCTTGCTCTACTTATAATTTGTCTTGATTTTTTATCACCCATATTAGTAACAGTACAAGTATTTATTACATATACATCAGCTGCTTCACTCGCATCCACAACTTCATAGCCTTCTCTTATAAACTTTTCAGCCATTGCTTCTGATTCATATACGTTAACTCTACATCCTAATGTAGAAAATGCAACTTTCATTATTAATTTCCTCCTAAATCTCCTAGCTCATATTGAACTAAAGAAGTAGCTACAAAACCTGCTGTCTCTGTTCTAAGGATTCTACTTCCTAAAGTTACTATATAAGCACCATTTTCTTTTAGTTTATTTATTTCATCTTCTTCAAATCCACCTTCAGGACCAACTAGTATTCCAACAGTTTTTATTTTAGTCTTATCAATATCAGTGCTATTAAATAAAGTTTTAATTCCAAAGTTTTCTGCGTTTTCATATGGAACTATAACTAAATCTAAATTCTTCATTTTATCTAAAGCTTCATTAAAAGTTATTGGCTCCACTACATTTGGTATTAAACTTCTTTTACTTTGCTTAGCTGCTTCTAAAGCTATTCTATTTAGTCTATCTAACTTTTTAAAATCGCCTTTTAGCTTTATATCAACTCTTTCTGTTAAAGTTGGTATAAACTCAGCAATTCCAAGTTCTGTACCTTTTTGTACTATTAAATCCATCTTTTGCGCCTTTGGCAATCCTTGAAATAAATATATCTTTACACTACTTTCATTGTTTATTTGAAGTTTTTCTTCTATTTCAACAAGTACTTCTTGCTTTGTTATAGATGAAATAGTAGCTAAAAATTCTTCACCAGCACAATTATTTAAGACTATTTTATCCCCTTCATTTAGCCTTAATACTTTATATAAATGTTTTACATCATCACCTAAGATTTTGGCTTTATTGTCTATAAAATTTTCTTTAGGAGTAAAAAATTTATGCATTGTTCATTCTCCTTAAAACTATTTTACTTTGGCAACTATACAGTTCCATTCCCCATCTTTATTTATCTCTACTACTTCAAAGCCAGTTTCTTCAAGCTTTTTAGTAACCATATCTACCCTATCATGTATTATTCCAGAAGTAATAAAGTATCCATTATCCTTTAAAACTCTTTTTACATCTTCTGTTAATATACATATAACTTCTGCAATTATATTAGCAACAACTATGTCTGCTTTCCCATCAATTACTTCTACTAAATTACCATATAGTATTTGTATATTATCTAAATTATTATATCCAACATTTTCTTTAGCAGATTCAACTGCAACTGGATCTAAATCAACTCCAACAGCCATTTTAGCACCAAGTTTTGCTGCTGCTATAGCAAGAATTCCTGATCCACATCCAACATCAAAAACAGTACTATCTTCCTTTACATACTTTTCTAAAGATTGCATACACATTCTTGTTGTTTCATGTGTACCTGTTCCAAATGCCATACCAGGATCAAGCTCTATTACTAGCTCCTCCCCCTTGGCATCATATTCTTCCCATATAGGCTTTACAACTATCTTTTCTCCAACCTTAGTTGGCTTATAATACTTTTTCCATGTATTAGCCCAGTCTTCTTCAAACATTTTTTCACTTTCTACTTTAGCTACTCCTGTATCAATTCCAAGTTCCTTAATTTCACTCATTTTTTCATTTACATAATTTATTATCTCATCTATATTATCTTCTTCTGAAAAATAAGCTTTAACCACTGCAACTTTTCCTTTATGTTCTAATACATTGATATCTGCAAAATCCCAAGTTAATGGTCCTTGTTCTCTTTCTAATATGTCATTTGGATCTTCAATTGCAACTCCTTTACAATCTAATCCATAAAATATTCCAGAAACAGGTTCTAGTGCCTCACTTTTAGTTATAACTCTAACCTCTATCCAAGTTCCTTGCATTTATTAAATCAGTCCTTTCAAACATACTTTGACTAATTTATTATTTTACACTTATGTTAACTTTCTGTCTATATTTAAAACTAAAGTAATTAATTCCTTTTAAATAAAATATAAAAATTAAAAGTATTTGGTAAACCCAAATACTTTTAATTTTTAATATATATTATTTTGCTGCTTTAGCTGCTTCTAAAACTTTATCATAACTTGGTTCACTTGTTATTTCATCAAGATATTCAACAAAGGTTACAATACCATTTGAATCTACAACAAATGACGCTCTTGTTAATAAACCTAATTCCTTAGCATAAGTTCCAGTAGCCTTAGCAAAGCTTCTATCCTTATAATCTGATAAAGTCTTAACTTTTTCTACTCCTTCTGATCCACACCATCTTGCTTGTGCAAATGGTAAATCCATTGAAATAGTATAACAAGTTACTCCATCTAAACTATCTACTTCTTTATTAAATCTCTTTACTTCCATATCACAAACTGGTGTATCTATTGAAGGTACTGTTAAAAATACTCTAACACCCTTTGTATCATTAAGAGTAAATTCTCCTAAATCATTTGTTGTAACTGAAAAGTTTGGTAACTTATCTCCAACATTTAATGTATTTCCTTCTAATGTTATTGGTGATCCTTGAAATTTTACTTGTTTCATTTTCCCTTCTCCTTACTTTAAGATTTCTATTTTATCTTTTCCAAAATCTCATATAATTATATATTTAAATTATACCCGATAATAATTATTTGTAAATATTTATTATCATAATTATTTTCTACTATAAGGCGAAGGTAGTTAATTAAATATCTATACTGCGTATTTATTTACTATTTCTTTAAAACTTTCTTCTTTTTCTTCTAGATATTCTTCAAATTTTAAATTGCTAGCTTCTATTTCTTTAGAAAGTTCATATAAAAGTTCTGGAATCCTATTTGCTGGAATATCACCATAAGGATTTCCTAAGTTTGTTTTTCCTACACCAAATGATCCACCAGCAGACATAGCAAAACACTCTTCTATCTTTTCTCCAACTCTCTTTTTCTTTCCTGTAAATCCTATAGCCCCAATTTGATGAACTCCACAAGAATTACCGCATCCTGATATGTAAACTTTTGGTAATACATCTGATTTGTATTCTTTTTCTTTAAAGTATTCCATTATTGAGTTTAAAGTTCCTTGGCTATTGCATATACCAATTTGACATGTTGGAACCCCTATGCAAGATACACTTTGTTCGAAATCAGTTTTAGCACCCATGTTTTCAGTTAATTCTAATAACTCTTTTGCTTCATTGCCGTTTAAGTTTCTAAAATAAACTCCTTCTGTCATAGCTAATCTAATTTCTACATCTTCAAAGTTTTTTATAGTATCTAAAATTGCTTTTAAATCACTAACAGGTAATTGTCCTCCAATTGGATGAAGATAAACACTATATAATCCTGTTTGTTTTTGTTTGATAATTCTTGGATTATTAATTGCTACTTCTATTCCTTCTTTATTATAAACCTTATCTTCAACTTGTATTTCTAAATTACCCTTTTCCATGACTTCTTCGATATGTTTTTTATAACATTCTAAGAAATCCTTTTCGCCCATTCTATCTAAAATATATCTAACACGCGCTTTATTTCTATTTTCATAATTTCCTTCAGCTTTAAATAAGCTTACCATTGCTTCTACATAATAAAGTACATCTTTTGCTTCAACTAAATCATAATATTTAACTGCTTTTCTAGGATTTTGTCCTAATCCTCCACCTAAATATATTTGAAAATATTTTTTTCCATCCTTATTTACCGCAACAAAACCTAAATCTTGAACTGTACAATGTGCTGCATCATATTCACTGCTTGAAAATGAAACCTTTAGTTTTCTAGGAAGCTTATAAGTATATATTCTTTCTAAAAAATAATTTCCTACAGCTATAGCATAAGGAGTTACATCAAATTCCTCTTCTGGATCAACACCTGATAATGGTGACATAGCAACATTTCTTGGATAATTACCACCTGCACCTCTAGTATATATATCATTATCTAAAGCTTCCTTCATTAAATCGCAAACTTCATCTATACTTAGTCCGTGTAATTGAATTGCTTGTCGTGTTGTAAAATGTATTTTATCTAATCCATACTTTTCCGCAAAGCCATAGACTTTATACATCTCATCAACATTAGTTATACCTGAAGGAATTCTAAGCCTTATCATAAATTCCTTACCACCCCTATGTGCATATACACCAAATCCTCCAGATGCATGTTTAAATTGCATTACATTTAATTCCCCATTTAAAAATTTGTGTCCTTCTTTTCTAAATTCTTCTATTTCTCCATATAGAACTTCTTTTAGTTTATTCATTTTTTACCACCTCTTTATTAAATTCATACTATTGTTAATTATATCACTAAATATAATCTGCATTTATTAGATATTCCTATAGTAATGATAGGGAAAACTTATAATGTAAGTATATCACTTTTAGTATTGTGTGCATATATTATAGATTTTATAAAAAAAGATTAGCGTCACGCTAATCCTTTTATTTAAATAAATCTTTAAGTCCTTTTTTATGAGGAGTTACATCACCAACATTTTCTCCACATGCTTCCATAAATGCCTTTAGCGCATCTTTTTGCTTGTCATTTAGGTTCTTAGGGATATCAACAATTACCTTAACGTATTGATCTCCTCTACCTGATGAATTTACTCTTGGAACACCTTTTCCTTTTAATCTAAATAAAGTACCTGATTGTGTTCCTGCTGGGATTGTATATTTTACATCTCCATCCACAGTTGCAACAGTTATTTCAGTTCCTAATGCTGCTTTTCCCATAGATATATGAGTATCTATATATATATCATTTCCCTTTCTTGTAAATTTCTTAGATGGAGCAACATTTATTCTTACATATAAATCTCCTGGAGTGCCATCATTAGTTCCATGATCTCCTTGTCCTCTAAGCGGCATAACATTTCCTGTATCTACTCCAGCTGGAATATTAACAGTTATTTTTCTATTCTTTCTAACATTTCCTTTTCCATGACATGTATTACATGGTTCATCTATTACTTTACCACTACCACCACATGTATTACATGTTGAAGTACTAACAAAACTTCCTAAAGGTGTTTGTCTTTGTACTCTTACTTGACCTTGCCCATTACATGTTGGACAAGTCTTTGCTGAAGTTCCAGTTTTAGCTCCACTACCTTTACATGAATCACAAGTTTCACTTCTATTTATAGAAATTTCCTTTTCTACTCCAAATATTGCCTCTTCAAACGTTAAATTAACTGTATATTCTAAATCAGCACCTCTTTGTGGTCCATTTCGTCTTCTGCTGCCACCGCCGCCACCACCAAAGAAGCTATCAAATATATCTCCAAAACCTCCCATATCTGAGAAGTCAAAGCCACCAAATCCACCTGATCCAAATCCACTTCCATCAAAATCAGCCGTTCCAAACTGATCATATCTTGCTTTTTTCTCAGGATCTGAAAGCACTTGATAAGCTTCATTTATTTCTTTAAACTTATCCTCTGCTTCTTTGTCTCCTTGGTTTTTATCAGGATGATATTTTATAGCTAGCTTTCTAAAGGCCTTTTTTATTTCTTCATCTGAAGCTCCCTTTTCAAGCCCAAGGGATGCATAATAGTCTTTATTTGCCATCTATTTTCACCACCATTTTTTTACTTTATAAAAGGGAAGACGACTCTTGCCTTCCCTCATATATTATATCTATTAGACTAATAGGTTACAACTATTTATTGTCTCAAAGTATTATTTATCTTCTTTAACTTCAAAATCTGCATCTACAACATTATCATCGTGTGGAGTTTGGCTTGCACCTGCTCCTCCCATGTTGTTTGGATCAAATCCTGCTCCTGCTGCACCATTTGCATTAGCATCAGCATATATCTTAGATGATATTGCATAGAATTCTTGATTTAATTCATCCATTGCTTTCTTGATAGCTTCTAAATCTTCGCCATCTTTAACTTTATTTAATTCATCAAGTTTAGCTTCGATCTTAGCTTTATCGTCAGCTGTTACCTTATCACCAAGTTCTTCTAAAGTTTTAGTTGTTTGATATGCAACTTGATCTGCATTATTCTTGACTTCTATTTTTTCTTTTCTCTTCTTATCTTCTTCAGCAAATCTTTCTGCTTCTTTTACTGCTGCTTCTACTTCAGATTCGCTTAAGTTAGTTGAAGCTGTAATAGTTATATTAGCTTCTTTATTAGTTGCCTTATCAACTGCTGATACTTTAACTAATCCATTTGCATCTATATCAAATGTAACTTCAATTTGAGGAATTCCTCTTGGAGCTGGTGCAATACCTGATAATGTAAATCTACCTAAAGTCTTATTGTCAGCTGCCATTTGTCTTTCACCTTGAACCACGTGAATTTCAACTGATGTTTGACCATCTGCTGCAGTTGAGAATGTTTGACTCTTCTTAGCTGGAATTGTAGTATTTCTTTCAATAAGTGGTGTAGCAACTCCGCCTAATGTTTCAATTCCTAATGTTAATGGAGTAACATCTAGTAATAATACATCTTTAACTTCTCCAGTTAATACACCTGCTTGAATAGCTGCTCCAACTGCAACACATTCATCTGGGTTTACTCCCTTTGAAGGTTCTTTTCCTGTAAAGTTTTTAACTGCTTCTACAACAGCTGGAATTCTTGTTGATCCACCAACTAATATTACTTTATTGATGTCGCTTAATGAAAGGTTAGCATCTGATAAAGCTTTCTTCATTGGTTCTATTGATCTTTGAACTAAATCATGTGTAATTTCATTGAATTTAGCTCTAGTTAAGTTCATATCAATATGCTTTGGACCTGTTGCATCAGCTGTTATAAATGGTAAGTTAATGTTTGTTTGCATTGATGATGATAATTCAATCTTAGCTTTTTCAGCAGCTTCTTTTAATCTTTGAAGTGCCATTTTATCATTTCTTAAATCTATTCCATTTTCAGCTTTAAATGTTTCAGCTATATGATCCATTATTCTTTGGTCAAAGTCATCTCCACCTAATTTAGTATCTCCATTTGTTGATAAAACTTCGAATACTCCATCACCAAGTTCTAGGATAGATACGTCGAATGTACCACCACCTAAGTCATAAACAAAGATTTTTTGGTTTGTATCCATTTTATCTAAACCATAAGCTAAAGCTGCAGCTGTAGGTTCATTTATTATTCTTAATACTTCTAATCCAGCTATTTTACCAGCATCTTTAGTCGCTTGTCTTTCTGAATCATTAAAATATGCAGGAACTGTTATAACTGCTTGAGTTACTGATTCACCTAAATAAGCTTCTGCATCAGCCTTTATTTTTTGAAGTACCATTGCTGATATTTCTTGTGGTGAATGATCTTTACCATCTATATTAACTTTATAATTTGTACCCATATGTCTCTTTATTGATATTATTGTTTTATCTGGGTTTGTAATCGCTTGTCTTTTAGCTACTTGCCCTACTAATCTTTCTCCATTTGCTTGGAATGAAACTACTGAAGGAGTAGTTCTTGCACCTTCTGAATTGCTGATTACTACTGGTTCTCCACCTTCCATAACAGCTACACATGAGTTAGTTGTTCCTAAATCAATTCCTATTATTTTTCCCATAATATATTTCCTCCTAAAAACTATCTTTTTAATATAAGTTTAGTTAATATCAATAATTAATTAGCTACTTTTACCATTGTATGTCTAATTATCTTTTCGCCTCTTTTATATCCCTTTTGGAATACTTCAACTACTGAGTTAGTACCAAGTGATTCATCTTGAACGTGCATGACTGCTTGATGAAGATTTGGATCGAATTCACCAGTTGCATCTATTTCTTCAACTCCTAATTTTTCAAAAGAGCCTTTAAATCCTTTTATAGTCATGTCTATTCCTTTTTTAAAGTCTTCCACACTTCCTTCAACAGCTATTGCTCTTTCTAATGTATCTAGTACTGGTATCATTTCTTTTAATACATCTGTACATGCATCTGTATAAATGCCTTCTTTTTCTTTAGTTGTTCTTTTTCTGTAATTGTCATATTCTGCTGATATTCTAAGTAATCTTTCTTTCAAAGCTTCAACTTCATTATTTAGCTTCTTATTTTCATCTTTTAATTTTCTCATAATATCTAGATCATTTTCCTTATCATTATTTTCTTCAACTATATCATCTGAAGATTGATCTGTTTCTTGTTCTACTTCTTCTGTAGTAGAATTTATATCTTCAACATTTTCTGCTTCAATTGTTTCTTCTAAGTCTTCTATTACTTCTTTGTTATCTTCCACAACAACACCTCATCTCTTTTATTCTATAATTTGATTTCTTAAGCTCTTATTTAACTCCTTCATAACTTGCCCCATAATAGCTATAACCTTAGAGTAATTTATCCTCTTTGGTCCAATTAATCCAATCTTACCAATCGGTCTTCCATCTAATGAATATTCCGCCGATATAATTGAGCACTCCTTAGCCTCTGGAAAATAATTTTCATCGCCTATTTTTATGGTTATATCACTACTAGGTTCTATCAAATCTATCAAATTGTCCTTATCATTAATTAAAGAAAGAATTTCCTTAGCCTTTTCGATATTATTATACTCAGGATAATTAAAAATATTTGTAGCACCTTCAACAAACACTTCTGTATTGTTAGCTTCTTTTAATGTTTCATATAGAGCTGGTAATATTCCATTAAATAGTTCATCATAGCCATTTAATTCTACTTTGAGCTTATTAATTACTTCCAAGTTAATTTCTTCAATGGTTAAATTTCTTAGCCTCATATTTAAGACTTCATTTATCATTTGAATAGTTTCAGGCTTTGGCATATTGTTTACTCTTATTCTATGATTCTTAATAATTCCACTATCTGCTACTATTACTGAAACCAAATTATGACTATCAATAGCGAGCAATTGAATAGATCTTATATAGCTACTTCTCACAGATGGAGTCTGTACTACAGTCGTTAAATTAGTAAGCTCTGATAACAATGAACAAGCTTGCTTTACTATCTTATCAACCTCATACATTGCTGAATTTATAATGTACTCCCTTATTTTGAGTTCCTCTTCTCGAGTTAATCTTCCAGTTTCCATTAACTTATCTACATATAGCCTATATCCTTTATTAGAAGGTATTCTACCTGCGGATGTATGTGGTTGTTCTAGATAACCCATTTCCTCTAGATCAGCCATTTCATTTCTTATTGTTGCTGATCCAACTCCTAAATCATATTTCTTAGCTATTGTTCTTGAACCTACTGGTTCCCCTGTCATGATATAGTCATTAATGATAGCCTGAAGTATTTTTATTTTTCTTTCATCAATAGCCATTACATCACCTCTATCTGTTAGCACTCATTATCGTCGAGTGCTAATGACTACAATATCAATATATTCCTTATTACCTTTTTTGTCAATTGGAATAACTGATAAATTAAATAATCTCATTTAATTTTATTAATTTATTTTTATTTTTCTTTCGTTTTCTAAAACACGCTCTCGTTTTCTACGTACCACATTTTACAGTATGAAGTCACTCATAACTAAATTAGATAACTCAATTCCCTTGTCAGTTAACCTTAAATTATCCTTTTCTAATACGAGTAATTTTTTATTTATATTTTTCTCTATAATATCTTTATATATACTATTTATATCTATTCCAAATCTTTTTTTGAATTCATTAAGGCTTATCCCCTTATTCATTCTAAGTCCCATAAATATAAACTCTTCTATATTATCTTCTTTAGAGTTTTTAATTATTTCTTCTATAATACTTTCATTATTATTAATTTTTTCTATATAGAGTTTCACATTTTCTATATTTTTTATTCTTTTACCATCAATAAACGAACTTGAAGCAGATCCAACTCCTAAATAGTCATCACATTGCCAATAAACCTTATTATGATAGCATTCATATCCTGATTTCGCATAATTAGATATTTCATACTGCTCGTATCCATGCTCCTTAAGTATTTCCTTAGTAATTGAATACATCTCTCTTTCTTCATCTTCTGACGGTAATATTAGTTTATTTCTTTCCCATAATTTATAAAATGCTGTTCCTTCCTCTATTATTAGGCTATAAGCAGAAATATGCTCTGGATTTAACTTTGCAATTACTTCTAAAGATTCTTTCCATTCATCTACTTTTTGATTTGGTAATCCAAACATCAAATCAACATTTATATTTTTAAATCCAACCTCCCTAGCTAAATTGAAATTTTCTTCAAATTGCTTAAAACTATGTATTCTTCCTATATCCTTTAAAAGTGAATTTTGTACTGCTTGAAGTCCCATGCTTATTCTATTTACTCCACCTCTTAGCATAGTTTCTAATTTCTCTTTTTCCAAGGCTCCAGGATTACATTCCATTGTAAATTCCATATTTTCTGTTAAATTAAGTTTACTTATAGTTTTCAATAATTTATATATTTGATTAGTCTCTAAATATGATGGAGTTCCTCCACCTATAAATATGCTTTTAATTTTATAATCTATTACTTTTTCTTCTATCTCCTTACATAATGCCTCTACATAATCATCTTTAAGATGATCTAATGAGGCATAAGAAGGGAAATCACAGTAAAAACATTTTTGTTTACAAAATGGTATATGTATATAAAGTGCTACTTCTTTTAAATCTTTCATTTCTCTAATCACTCTTTCTATCATTTAAATTTCTCTTTATTGCTATTATACAGAAATGCATTAAAATGAAAAGATAAAAATAGGAGAATAAATTATATAATATAATTTATTCTCCTATTTTTATACTTCTATAAGATCTATATTAATAATATTGTGTAACACTACATCCTTCTGAGCTCTTTCAATAATTGTATCAATTATATCGCCTTCAAAATTTATTTTCATTCTTGTTTTTAATCCATTTCTTGAAATATATGTTTCTAATTTATAACCAACCATTGATATTAATGATATTTCTCCATTTTTTCTTTTAATAGTACCAGTTACTAGACCCGAATTTCTTAATACCTTTCCCTTCTTCTTTACGTCTCTCAATTTTGCCTCTAACATAATATACACCCCACTTAAATATTTTATACAATTTAAGTATATTTTCTTTTATTAACTTTAATTACTAATATATTTATTAAGTAGTTAATTTTATAAAAATTTTTATATTCAAATAATGGCATACAATAGCTAAATTTTTATTGTACTATATATCAATAATTCTTTTATTGAATATATTATTTATAGATTACCACTAAAAAAATAGTTTGTATAAGGAGATGTCTATTTTGAAAACATTTAAAATACTCGCCTTCGATGGTGGTGGAATTAAGGGTGCCTTAAGTGTAGAAATTTTAAGTAGAATTTGTTCTAAATATCCAAACTTTTTAGATAAAGTTGACTTATTTACCGGTACTTCAACTGGTTCAATAATTGCTTCCTTATTAGCAACAGGGGTTTCTATTAATGAAATAAATAATTTATATAGTAATCCTACTGCAAAAAAAATTTTTTCTCCCTCTCATTTTAATCTATTTCGTCCGAAGTTTAATAATATTAATTTAGAGAATATTATCTCGAATTATTTCGATGATAATCTAAAAATTGGAGACTTAAAAAAATTTATTTTTATTCCCGCATTTCATGTAAAGGGATTAACCGGAAATTCTTGGGAACCAGTATTTTTTAATAATTTATCTAAAAATTCAACATGTGATTTTAGTGTAAAAGATACTATTTTATCAAGTTCAGCTGCTCCTACATACTTTCCATCATATAAGGGTTTTATAGATGGTGGCGTTATTGCTAATTCTCCTACTGCTATTTCATTATTAACTGCTTTGGCCTCTCTTGGCCCTTCTTATAGCCTAGATCAAATAAGACTACTTTCAATAGGTACTGGTGATAGTCCTGAAAAAATCAATGGCAAAACGGAAAAATGGGGAATACTTCAATGGTCATTCCACCCATTAGCTAAAATGAAATCCCCATTATTAGCTCTTTTAATGGATGGGATGTCAGATTTAGAAGACATGTACTGCAAAGAAATTCTAAAATCTAAATATTTTAGAATAAATCCAAAAATATCTAAGTTTATTGAAATGGATGATTATAAATTTATTCCTTATTTAAAGTTAGTAGCTGATACTTATGACTTATCATCTTTATACAATTACATCGAAAACATTTATTTAAAATAATTCGCATTCACAATTTTAGATAAACTTGAATATAATAAACTATAATATTACCACCTTACTCTTACAGTTATCTATCAAAAAGGCTAAGTCTCCTTATGAAACTTAGCCTTTTTGATATTTAAATTTATTTATCTACTTTAAGAACTGCCATGAATGCTTCTTGTGGTATTTCAACTGACCCCACTTGTCTCATTCTCTTCTTTCCTTCTTTTTGCTTTTCTAATAGTTTCTTCTTTCTTGATATATCTCCACCATAACATTTAGCAAGAACGTCTTTTCTCATAGCCTTAACTGTTTCTCTTGCTATTATCTTTGAACCAACTGCTGCTTGAATTGGAACTTCAAACATTTGTCTAGGAATTATTTCTTTTAGCTTTTCAGCAATTCCTCTTCCTTTTTCGTAAGCTTTTTCTCTTGGTACTATCATAGATAAAGCATCTACAACATCTCCATTTAACATTATATCAAGCTTAACTAGCTCAGTTTGAGTATATCCCTTAAATTCATAATCTAATGATGCATATCCTCTTGTTCTAGATTTTAATGTATCAAAGAAATCATATACTATTTCATTTAATGGAATATCATAATTTATAGAAACTCTTGTTTCCTCTAAATATTGCATGTCAATAAAGGTTCCTCTTCTTTCTTGACATAATTCCATTACAGCTCCAACATAATCAGAAGGTGCTATTATACTTGCCTTAACTATTGGCTCCTCCATGTATTCTATTTCTGTTGCTTCTGGAAGGTTTGTAGGATTTGTAAGTTCTATTATATCACCATTAGTTTTTATTACCTTGTATATAACTGATGGTGCAGTTGTAATTATATCTAAATTAAATTCTCTTTCAATTCTTTCTTGAATTATTTCCATATGTAATAATCCTAAGAATCCACATCTAAATCCAAACCCTAAAGCTATAGATGTTTCTGGCTCAAAACTTAAAGCAGCATCGTTTATTTGAAGCTTTTCTAAAGCATCTTTAAGCTCTTGGTATTTTGCTCCATCTACAGGATAAATTCCTGAATATACCATTGGTACGGCTGGCTTATATCCTGGCATAGCTTCAGCTGTTGGTCTATCTGCTTCAGTTATAGTATCACCAACTCTTGCATCTCTTACATTTTTAATAGATGCAGCGATATATCCTACATCTCCTGCACGTAATTCACCTATCGGTAGTGTCTTAGGAGTAAATACACCTACTTCTGTAACTTCGCATACCTTATTTGTAGCCATTAACTTAATTTTAGTTCCTGGCTTAACTACACCATCGAATATTCTTACATATGAAACAACACCCTTATAACTATCATAATATGAATCAAATATTAAAGCTTTAAGAGGTGCATCTTCATCTCCATCTGGCGCAGGTATATTTTCTACTACTGTTTCTAAAACATCTCCTATATTTAACCCTGTTTTAGCAGAAATCATTGGAGCATCTTGTGCCTCTATTCCTATTATATCTTCTATTTCTTGTTTAACTTCATCTGGTCTTGCAGATTGTAAGTCAACTTTATTTATTACTGGAGCTATTTCCAAATCATTGTTTAATGCTAAATAACAATTAGCTAAAGTTTGTGCTTGAACACCTTGTGTAGCATCTACAACTAATATTGCACCTTCACATGCAGCTAAGCTTCTTGAAACTTCATATGTAAAATCTACGTGACCAGGAGTATCTATTAAGTTTAATATATACTCTTCTCCATCTGATCTTCTATATATAAGTCTTGCTGCTTGAGACTTAATAGTTATTCCTCTTTCTCTTTCTATTTCCATATTGTCAAGGATTTGCTCTTCCATTTCTCTTTGTGTTAGAGTTCCTGTGGCTTCTAATAATCTATCCGCTAGGGTTGACTTCCCATGATCTATATGGGCAACTATTGAAAAATTTCTAATATGTTTTTGTCTATTACTACTCATATATAAAACTACAACCGGATTTTTGGTTAATAGTCACTTCACCCCCATTATAATTAAATCAAAGTAAATTATATCACAATGCCTAGGATACATGTCAATATAAATATGAAGTTGTTAAACCCTGTAAAATACTATATTTAATTAGATTTCTCTAAAAAGTCATCAACTATTTTGTCTAATTTATCATTAGTTGTATTAGAGTTTGTATTTTTATCCTTATCACTAGATTCACTTTCTTTATCATTTACACCTTCTGTATCATTTGAACCTTCTTTACTATCTCCATTTTCTTCATTGCTTTCATTTATAGAGTTTATTTCTTCATCTTTATAATCACTCTTTATTTTCTCATTAATTTTATTCTTTATACTATTAAACCCATTATATATATTACTTCCTAACATATAAATTTTTTCTGTTATTGGATTATTAGCATTTATCATAAACTCTTTATCTGATACTTTTATAGTTGTATTTTCATTATTTTCATCAGTAGTATAAATTTTAACTTCTGCATTATCTCTTATAAATTCCTCAAAATCTTCTCCAAATTCTTCTTTTACTAATTGATAGTTATCTTCACCATTACCAATTGGTGATAATGCTCTAGTATTTACAATATTAATTTGGACAAAGCCAATGAAAACTAACAAGGAAAAAATTATTGTTCCTATTAAGACTTTTTTATTAAACAAAAAAGCACCCCCTAGTTTTTTTATTATCTAAAAGGATGCTCATAAATATCAACTTTTATTCAATTTAATTCCTATTTAAATGTTCTGCCAATACTCTTGCTATATATTTTGCAGTTAATTTTGCTTCTTGAGCAGTATTTACATTTGCTCCTACTTCTATAAGTACAAAATTATCACTTAAACTATAATTAATAGAAGTTGCTGCAATTTCATATTCATAAGTATTTCTAATTATTCCTGGAAATAGGGTATTAGCTGTATTATACAATTCATCAACTAAAGCTTTATTAGCTGAATATCTTGTACTGTTTTGTCCTGTAACAAACATCATCTTAGCTAAATTTTGGTTATTTAAATTAACTGTAACTGCATCTTTATTAGATACACTGTCTCTGTGCAAATCTATGATTATTTTAAAATCTCCATATTTATCCAAGTACTTTCTTAAAGTTTCATTCGATCTTGTATAACTATCATTATAAGAAACACTATGATTTGTTTTATCATGCATTACTGATATTCCATATCCTTCTTCAAGCTCTTTTGCTAAAACATCACCAACACCTACAACGTTAAAATTACTATCTGTAGTATCTTTTCCCGCTTCAGCATAGTTTTCCGTTGTATGTGTATGGAATATAAGAATTTCTGGCTTTGAGTTATCTAATACTTTCTTTAAACTTGGATCATATGCTGCACTTACTTTATTTAATTCCGCAATATCCTCTGAAGTCATTTTAGCTATACTATCATTTTTTAATGAAAATGGTGTTAATTTTTTTATTGCTGATCCTAAAATAGAATCCCCTAAAGTACTATCTTTAAATAAACTTATTTCTCTTCCAACTATTCCATAAGTACTAAACCCTCTAAGACCTAAAGCTTCTAAAACTACATTTTTTACTGAAAGGTTATTTTCTACATATTCGCCTTCATCATATACTTGAGTTTTCACAACTGGCATAGTAAAGTTTAACATTTGAACATATGCATAACCACCTCGTTCATTGTACTTATTTATAACTCCCATTGCTCTTATAAAAAACACAATAACAGCAAGTATAATTATTGCATATCCAACATTAAAATTAGGTTTAGCAGAAGCTGGTTTTCCTCTAACACCTCTTGATTTTTGTTTAGGTATAGTTTGTCTTAATGAATACAACGGCAACTCCCCCTTCTCTCTATTATTTATATTAAGGGAGTTACATAATTATTAATACTTTTATCAAAATTTATTTGATTAATTCATAAATTTATTTATGTCTTCCATATCTAAGTTTGGTTGTACTGCCATATTTATTCCATTAGCAATTATTTTAGCTAAAGACTCTATAACTGCATCCACATCTTTAGGTGTTACCATTAAATCTCCAACAAAAGGATCTAGTATTTCCTTTATTAAAGCGCTTTTTTCTACTTTATCTACTGATTTTAGCATATTATAAAATTCTTTTCCACTTTCAGCCTTACTTATAAGTTCATCAAGTAGTAAATCAATAGTATCATTTGCTATTGTTGATGCATGAACCACAGTTGGAACTCCAATTGCAATAACCTTTACTCCTAATACTTCTTCGTTTATTTTCATCCTATGATTACCAACACCTGCTCCTGGAGAAATTCCAGTATCACTTATTTGAATAGTTCTATTAACTCTTTCTAACTTTCTAGAGCCTAATGCATCTATACATATAACTAAATCTGGCTTTATTCTATCTACTAAAGATTTCACTATTTCTCCTGTTTCTATTCCAGTAACACCTAGAACGCCTGGAGATATACAACAAACTGGTCTCACTGAATCATCTATCGCATCTGGCATAACTTGTTTCAAATGTCTAGTTACCATAATTTTTTCTGTTACCTTTGGCCCAAGTGCATCAGGAGTTACATTCCAGTTTCCAAGTCCAACTACTAAAGCTGTCTTATCTTCTGATATATCAACCAATCTTTTTAATACATTGTCAACAACCTTAGAAACTTTATCCATAGATTCTCCATCATAATGTGTGAATTCCGGGAAATCTATAGTAATATAATTCCCTTTAGGTTTTCCAAGCTCCTTTCCTGCTTCGTCACTTTCTATAGTTACTGTAGTTATTTTTATATCATCTTCCTTCTCTTCTTCTACAATAACTCCATCAAGATCTCTTTTATTTTCTTTTGTATACATATCTCGTGCTTCTATAGCTAAATCTGTTCTTACATTTATCATAAAAATACCTCCTAAAAATCTTCCATCCCTCTTATTTTTCCTTAATGTTATAATTTAATACTTGAACTTATAAACTTTCAATGATATAATCTAGTATGTTAAAAACGAACTCGAACGCAGATTTCCCCAAAACTGCAAAGAGACCCTATAAAATTATTAAGGGGGTGAATTTAGAATGGCAAATATTAAATCAGCAAAAAAGAGAATTAAAGTTACAGAAGCTAAAACTGCTCAAAACAGAATGATAAAATCAGCTTTAAAGACTGCTATAAAGAAGTTTGAAACTGCTGTTGCTGCAAATAATGCAGAAGAAGCTAACGTTCTTTTCCCTAAGGCTGTTAAAGCTTTAGACATGGCAGCTCAAAAAGGAGTATGTCACAAGAACATGGTAGCTAGAAAGAAATCAAGATTAGCTGCAAAGTTAAACGCTATGGCGTAATCAAATAAGAAGCCGGTCCATTGGACCGGCTATTATTTTTTATGATTACTTTACCATAAATATATTAAAAAGCATTAGTTCCATCTCCATAGTTTTATCTACACCAGATGTTTTCAGCTTTTTTTCAGTTTCTAAACAAATTTCCATTAATTTTTGCAATTGCTTTATAGTAAATTTATTACATTGGTTAACAAGCTTTTCGCATATGAAAGTTGGTAGCCTATACTTACTTGCAAGATCATTTATATTAACTCCATTTTGACTAAGAACTTTAATTTCATATAGTCTTTTGAAATTATTTTCTATATTGCTTATTATCAGCATATGTTGATCGCTTTTAAATAATAATTCATCTAATAAATCAATTGCTCTTTCTACTTTTCTTTGAGATATTAAATCAATTAAATCGAATATATCATCTTCACTAGAATTAGCTATAAGCTTATCTATGTCTCTTTTAGTTATTTGAGCTCCATTAGTATAGGATATAATCTTATCTGCTTCCCTCTTAATTATATCAAAATTATTTTGGACCTTTTCAGCAAAATATCGTGCTTCTATCTTTCCTATTTCTTTTCCATTAGCTTTAAATACTTCCTCTACTTTTTTATAATACCTATCTTTTTTAAGCCTATCAAAATAAACTACTTTAGAAACTTTATCTAAGGATTTTATTTTATTATTCTTTTTAGGAGTATCTCTTTTATCATTAAATAAATAATACATTATTAGTACTGTATAAGGTGGTAAATCCTTTAGATATTTTAATACTTCATTATAAGTTTTAGTGTTTGCACTATCTGTTTTATCTTTTAAAAACGCTGCTCTATATACAACTACAACTTTTTTATCCCCCATAAAAGGCATTGTTTCACAAGCATTCATAATTTCATCAAGATTTGTAGTTAATCCATCTAACCTTATATAATTTAAATCTAGTAAAGATTTATCTACAGTATCATTTACAATTAAGTTTATTCCTTCTTTTATAAGTTCCTCATCTAAACCACAAAAAATATAAGAATTTTCTATTTTACTCTTTTTAACTTCACCTTCTAGTGCATCAAAATCTATCAACTTAATCTACCTTTCTTTAATTAAATACTAAAATATTATTTTCAAGCAAAATTATCTTACCATAATTACTTGACTTAAAATCTATTATATCATAATTAAAATCATTTTTCCCTTTTGATATCTTAAGTACATAATTCTTATTTCTACCTTTTAATATAATATCTTTATTATCTTTTAACATTTGATAACCATCACTTATTCTTATAGTATTAAAATTATTATATGAATTTTGTGATAAAGTTACTATTTTATATTTTTCTAAATTCACACTTTTTTTCAAAGCAACTACACTACGCTCTCCTTTAAAACTTATTGATATTATTCCATCTTTATAATATTCTATCTTAGGAAATGGGCTATATACTAGTATGTAATAATAGAAAACTAGTATTAGAGGGAAATAAATAACCCTTCCATAGCCTTTATAATAAAAGTAACATGTAATCCACATAACAATATAGCATATAATTACTATTTCATTTAAATATAAAGAATTTGGTGTTATATTTAGTAGCCACTCTGTTGATATATCTATAAATAGAGTTACATAATAAGTTATAAATGATATATAGTTAAACAGAAGGTTAACTTTAACTAAAATAGCTAATAAATTTCCTAGTACAACTACTATATTTATTAAAGGTAAGAGTATTAAATTTCCCATAAGAAACCCCAAAGAGAACTCTTTAAAATATATTATTAAAATTGGAAATGTAAAAATTTGTGATGATAAACAAATAGATACACCTTCCCTTAAAAACTTAGGAAATCTATATAACTTTTTATTTATTGTTTTATTAAATATTATTATTCCAAGAGTAGCTAAAAAACTTAATTGAAAGCCTACTTCAAATATGCTATATGGCTTATATAAAACCAATACAATACCAGCCATAGATAATGATGCAAGTGGATTGTAATTTCTTTTTAAAGGAGTTGCTAATCCCATAAATAACATCATTATATAGGACCTTACAGTTGATAAAGCAGCACCTGTAAATATTACATAGATTATAGAAACTATAGGAGCAAGTTTGCTTCCAAATATCTTTTTTAATATAGAGTAAACTAAAACCATATGAAGGCCTGATACAGAAATTGCATGAAGTACCCCCAGATTTTTCATATCTTCTTCATCATCTTTATCTAAAAAATCTGAATATCCAAATGATATAGATGTAACTATTGCCGCTCTTCTATATCCTAATTTTTCCTTTAATGTATCAAATATATACTCTCTCATCCTATATATTTTACCTTTTAAATCAACATTTAATTTCTTAAATTCATCTACTTTAAACTCTCCTATTACCCCTTTTTCTTTATTTATTTCTTTAGTAAACTCTCCAGTTATTATAAGCCTTTCTCCTAATTTAACATTTTTTAAATTGCCAGTTAAATATATCTTTCTTTTTGATACCTCAGCAGTTGCTCCATAAGAATTAAGCGATATTATTCGCACATTTTCCTTTTCGTGAACCTCAAAATTATAATAATAAATATTATTAATTATAGGTATAAAAAAGAAAGCTATAAGAACAATAGTTAACCTCAAATTCATTTTGAATATTAGCATTATAAAAAAACAGCTAGCAATAAGTATTGCTAGCCAAATATTTTTATTTGAAATTATAAATATATAACTTGATAATATAAAAGTAATAAATATATATGGTAATATATTTATTTTTTCTTCATAGTCCAAATGGCAACACCTCATTAATAATTTTTACCATTTTTTTATAATTAAATCTCCTAATAAAAAAATAAATATTAACCAAGATATCACAATAACAAATATCATAGAGTAAGTAAATTTAGTTATCATAATTAATATAAATAAAGATATTATATAAATGAATATAGTTAATACTAATAACTTTAATCCTTTTAAATTTCCTCTTTTAAATATTCGACAATTAATTAGAGTATCTATAATCAGCATTAATCCCATTAAAGAAAATCCTATTATGTCATAATTATCTTTTATAAAATAAAGTGCAACTACAGGTATAATACAAAATAATATACATCTTAAAGCTACTTTTTTACCTTTATAAACATCATTCCCATATATCATATTTATGATTATTATAGGTGAAAGCATAAAAAAATTCATTAATATAATAAAATACTCGTCTACTACTAGTCCACTTGTTATATAATATTTTAAATTTAAAAATACAATTTCACATAGCATAGCTATGGTGTATATGCTTATTCCTCTTTTTATCCCCTCTTCTACTTCAGCATGTTTTTCTTTTAATTTAAAGAAAGCCTTAATACTACTTTTATAAGTATATATATCTCCTATTTTTTTGAGTAACATGGATAGCTTTCCTTTAACTATTCCAACTCTTGCTAAGCTTATAAGAGAAATATCACCTAATGTTTCGCCTTCAATAGAAAATTTATATCCATCGGTATTATATAATGATATAATTTTATTCTTTTGCTCAGGGTTTAGCTTACAATAAATCCTTGTTTTAGAAACAACTCTAAGCATTTCCTCTTCACTTAAAGATTCTAATTCAACACCTGTAGTTATTTGTTCTAGTGATGATATAAGACCTATTTTTTTGCCAAGAACTTCAGAAGCTATTTTATTATCCTCAGTAAATATAATTGGTAACACACCTTGATCCATAATACTTCCAATATCATCAACTACATCATCAATCAAAGGATTTTCTAGAGCCATAATCCCAACAAACACCAAATTGCTTTCTATATTTTCAAATTCTGAAGGCTCATAATTAAAGCTTCTATATGCAAATGCTTCTGTTATTAATCCTTCTTTTGAAAAATTCAAATCTGCAAGTTTAATCTTCATTATATCTTCTGAAGACATTTCTCTTTCTATTCCATTAATAAGTATATGAGTACAACTATTTAATATTGCTTCTAAACTTCCTCTAGAATTTGCTCTATATCCATTTCTATTTTTATTCACTGTAGTTATCATGTTTTCATTAGAGCCTCTATCAATTTGGAATTTCCTTTTATTTTTACTTTCTAAATTGCCTTTAAAAATAGAATTCTCAACTCCATATTTTACATATGCTACTTCAAGCATGTTTCCTTTTGACCAATTATTATCATTATTGTATTTTGCATTATTACATAGTATTGATATATCTAAAAGTCTTTTTATATTTATATCATTAATATCTATTGTATTAGATTTATAAATTTGTTCATTTGTGTATAATTTATCTAAAAACAATTCTTTTTTAGTTATTGTTCCAAGCTTGTCCAAGAAAAATATTTTTATGTCATTTACTAAATCTAAGGCTGAAAAATTTGTTAGTTCAATATCATCTTCCCTTAGAATCTTTTCTTTTATGTATTTTCCATAATACGTTATTATAATCGGAACAAAAATACAAATTATTGCAAATACCCCTTGTATAAATAGTTGTTTTTTGTCAATTAATTTCCCAGGAAATGCAACTATAAAAATTGCTTGTACAATAATTAGGCATAATACAAGTTTAAATAAAATTTCCTCCACCTTATTTATAGCAATATCCTTTTTACCCTTTGAATTATCTATTATTCTTATTAATTTTCCTAGTTGTGTATTATTTCCAACTCCTATAACTATCCCTTTTCCTGAACCTTCTTTTACTAAAGAACCTCTAAAAAGAATGTTACTCATTTCGCCAATAGATGATATTTCATTATCAAGCTTTGTTGAAAATTTATCTTTTAAAAATCGATCTCCAGTTACACTACTTTCATCTACTTTAAGATTTTCACTCTCTATAATTCGAATATCAGCTGCAATTATAGAATTTTTTCTAAAATAAACTATATCTCCTTTTACTAAATCTTCTGCTTCCACTAATTTCTCTATTCCTTCTCGTAAAACTAGTACTTGGGAAGTATTTAAATTTTGTAAAATTTCTATTTCTTTTTCCTTAGAAATCTCATGATATAATTTAAACCCTAAATTAAATAATAGTAAAAATATTGTTAGTAAACTAACTATGTAAAATTTATTTAATAAAAAAATAGTTATAAGTAATAAATATAAGTACAAGTATTTTTCTTTTAAAATATCTAATATTAATTTAAATACCCCTCTAGAATATGGAAGCGAAATTTTATTATCCCCATCCTCTTCTTTTCTTAAGTTACAATCATACTCGTAAAGCCCTTTATTGACATTGCTTCCAAGTGAATCTACTACCTTCGTCCAGCTATTTCCATAATAACTTTTCATTTTCCTCCTCCTACCTCTAATAATTCGCCATTTATTACTATTATTTTTAAAGTTATTTTAATTGTATCATTTTTTAAATTTAACTAAAAAAAGAAAAACCTAACACTTATAGTATAAGTTGTTAGGCCATTTTTTTAAAGTATTAATTTCTAATATTTACTATAATCTATTAAGATTTTGTTTTAGGATTAAATATTAACGCCATTATGTATCCAAAGAAAATTGCAGCTGTTATTCCTGCAGCTGTTCCTGTTATCCCACCTGTAAAAGCACCTATTAATCCTTTTTCTTCAACAGCTTTTATTGCACCTTTAGCAAGAGAATTTCCAAACCCAGGTAAAGGAACTGTTGCACCCGCTCCACCTATTTCAACTAATTTATCATATATTCCAAAGGCACCTAATATTACCCCTAATGTTACAAAGATTACTAGAATTCTTGCTGGTGTCAATTTAGTAGTGTCCATAAGAATTTGTCCTATTACACATATTATTCCACCTACTATAAAGGCACTTAAATATTCCATACTAGTCTCCCCTTTCTACTTTTCTTTAAATTCTATTGCTACAGCATGTGCTATGCCCGGAATACTTTCACCTTGTAAAGATGAGGTTGTACTCATAAGAGCTCCTGTAGAAATTAATAAAAGATTTTTTATTTCTTTTCTCATTAATTTTTTGTAGAAGCATCCTGATGCTACCACAGCTGAGCACCCACACCCACTTCCTCCTGAGTCTGTATTTTGAACTACATCATCAAATATCATATCTCCACAATCAAAGTAATTTTCTCTTATATCATATCCATATTCTAATAGTAATTTACATGTTATTTCTTTACCTACTTTACCCAAATCCCCTGTTGCAATTACATCATAAAACTTAGGGTCTCTACCTGTATCCTTGAAATGCCTTGCTAAGGTATCTACTGCTGCTGGTGCCATAGCTGCACCCATGTTATTTGGGTCTTTTATTCCATAATCTTTTACAACTCCTGTTGTTATATAAGTAACTTCTGGAAAGTTACCCTCTTTTCCAAGAACCATAGCTCCTGAACCAGTTACAGTCCATTGAGCCAATGGACTTCTTTGTGACCCATATTCCAAAGGAAATCTAAATTGCCTTTCTGCTGAACTAAAATGTGATGAAGTAGAGGCAACAACATAATTAGCAAATCCTCCATCTATCATCATAGAAGCCACACTTAATGATTCTGACATAGTGGAGCAAGCTCCATATAATCCAAAGAACGGTATATTTAATTTTCTAGCTGCAAAAGATGAAGATGTTATTTGATTTAATAAATCTCCAGCAAATAAATAATCTATATCCTCTTCTTTTAATCCAGCGCGATTTATTGCACTTGTTATTGCTGTATACATCATTTCGCTCTCAGCTTTTTCATAGCTTTCTTTTCCAAACATATCATCATTTAATATTTCATCAAAATATTCCTTTAATGGTCCTTCACCCTCTTTTGGTCCAACAATAGAATATGTTGCTATTATTTTAGGAGGATTTTGAAGTTTTACAGTTTGCTTTCCAACTTTTTTTACATTTAAATTATTAGTATTCATATTATTCCTTCCTCCTTTTTATTTTAATACTTGTATAAAATAATAAATAATACCTATTATTACGGAGCTTCCTATACCATATACTAATACTGGTCCTGCTATGGTAAACATTTTAGCTGCTACTCCAAACACGAAACCTTCTTTTTTAAATTCTATGGCTGGAGCAACAACAGCATTTGAAAAACCTGTTATCGGAACTACCGTTCCAGCGCCTCCGAAAGATGCTATTTTATCGTATATTCCTACTCCAGTTAAAAGAGCTCCTAAAAATACCATAATTATTGGTAACAACATTTTAACCTCTTCTTCTTGAAATCCATATTTAACTAGAAGTGTTTGAAAAATTTGACCTAATGTACAAATTGCCCCTCCAACTAAAAAAGCCCTTGCACAATTTCTAACTATTTTAGGCTTTGGATTTGTCTGATCTGTAATAGTTTGAAATTTATTTAATATTTGTTGTTCACTTGGTGTCTTTTTTTTAGCCATAATATTACTCCTTTCTAAATATGTATAATTTTATTATCCCAATTATAATAAATATAACACTGGAATATACTTCAAAATTTTTTCAACAAAAAAAAAATCTTTTGATATAATTTCAAAAGATTTTTATTATAACTTATTCATTTTTTTCTTTCCCTTTGTTATCATTTGTAATTTAATATTTTTTCTTTATTCTTGTAGTTTTTGTTTCATTAATACTAATACTTTCTTTTCAATTCTAGATACTTGCACCTGACTTATACCTAGCATCTTAGCAACTTGAACTTGTGTTTTATCCTTAAAGTATCTAAGCATTATTATTTGTCTTGACTTACTATCGAGGCTTCTTAGTGCTTCTTTTAATGCAATTTTATTTATCATATCACTATCGTCTTCACCTTTTTCACTTAGTTTGTCTATAAGTAAAACAGGGGCTCCATCATCTTGATGAATAGTATCATATAGATATTGCATACTAGCAGCAGATTCTATAGCAAACAGTATTTCTTCTTTGTCTACGCCTGAAAACTCAGATAGCTCTTCAATAGTTGGTTCCCTATCTAATTTTTTAGTTAGTTGTTCTTTGTCAAAATGTAACTTCCTAGCTAAACTTTTTACATTTCTACTTACCTTTATTATTCCGTCATCTCTAATAAACCTCTTTATTTCCCCTATTATCATAGGAACTGCATAGGTAGAAAACTTAACATTAAATTTATCATCGAAATTATTTATAGCTTTAACTAACCCTATGGAACCTATTTGAAATATGTCTTCGTAATCATACCCTCTATTAAGGAATTTTTTACTAATGGATGATACAAGAGGTAAATTCATCTCAATGACTTTATTCATGGCATCTTGATTACCTGCTTTTGCTAGAGGTATTAATTGTGAGTTTTCTTCATAATTATACGCCTCTTTTCTTACACTTCCATTTTCCATATACTTCACCTAACTTACTGTGTTGAATTTCTTCTTCATTACAACTTTAGTTCCTTTACCTTCTTCGCTCTTTACTTCTAAGCTATCCATAAATGTTTCCATAACTGTAAATCCCATTCCGGATCTTTCTAGCTCTGGCTTTGAAGTATATAGTGGTTCCATTGCTTGCTCAACATTTGTAATTCCTCTGCCAAAATCTTCAATACTTATAGTTATTTCATCCCCACTTATAGTAGCTTCTATTTTGATTATACCCTCTTTTTTGTTTTCATAACCATGTATTATAGAATTTGTTACGGCTTCTGATACCGCTGTCTTTACATCTGTTAGTTCTTCTACTGTTGGGTCTAATTGGGAAACAAATGCAGCAACTGCAACCCTTGCAAACCCTTCGTTTTGGGATTTACTCATTAATTCTATACTTACTTTATTATCTACCATTTTAAACCCCTCCATTAAATATTGACTACAGCTTCATCTATATTGCTATATACATCAATAATTTTATACATACCTGATATTTCAAAAACTTTATTAACAGTTTTATTTATTTCTGCTACACAAAGTTTCCCATCTCTATTTTGCATTTTCTTATATCTACCTATAACTACACCAATTCCAGAGCTATCCATAAATGTTACTCCATTAAAGTTTAATATAACTTTTTTTATGTTATCTCTATCTATCCTATCATCTATTTTAACTCTTACCTCTTCAGCACTATGATGATCTAACTCACCCATTAAGCTAACAACTAGTTTGTCTTCATTTTTATCGAATTTTAGATACATACAAACTGGGGCTGCCGCAGAAAGCCATTTAATTGTGCGACCAGCACCACCCACCTCCTCAATAGTTATTTAAAATTATTTTCCTTCTTTTTCCATAATTTTAACATACTATTTTATTCATAGTCAAATAAAATAATAACTTTTTTATCTTATTATATTTAAATTAATAGAAATTTTAATATTTAATTTATTACTCAATATAAATTTATGTAATATATGTTATAAATTTTTATTAAAAATTAAAAATACTTAGTTTTATGCATATTTAAATAGTAGATAAAAAAATTCTATTTAAACCCTAACTTAAGTAAGTAAAATCAATAGCTTAAGAGGATATGACGTTTCGTTATACCCTTTAGAAGAAAAAATTAATGTGTAAGCCTAAAAGGGGGTCGCGAAACGCGACCCCCTTTATAAAAATAAGAGATTAACTTTGTAAAAGTAGTCAAGATTAATTGAAATTGAACAAACTAAATTCTACATTAAAATAAATTTCTAAGACTATGTCTTTTAGTTATATTACTATTCTTGTTTTTCTTTTTTAACTTTTTTATATTTTTTTATTTCTGATCGTAAGCTTGTATAAAAATCTTCTAATGATTCACCTTCTTCTAATATTAAAGTTTCTATTGCATCATCTAGATTATCCATAGTATATATATGGAAATCCCCATTTTCTATAGACTTCTCAATTTCTGGTATTAATATTAATTCATCCTTATTTGAAGAAGGAATTAAAACTCCTTTATTTTTAACTGTATCTAAAAAGTCACATACCCTATAGAAACCTTCAATTTTTTCATTAACACCTCCAATTGCTTGTACCTCCCCTAATTGATTTATAGAGCCAGTTACTGCAATTGTTTGCTTTATAGGTCTTTTACTTAATGAAGATAAAATACATATAATCTCTGCTACTGATGCACTATCTCCATCAAGTAAACCATAAATTTGCTCAAAACTTAAATAAAAATCTACTGGAATTTCTTCATATGGATTAATTATATTATTTAGTAATCCTTTTAATATATTTATTGATTTTTCATGTATTTTTCCGCTTAATCTACTTTCTTTATGAATATCTATTATTCTTCCTGATCCTTTGTGAGATACACATGTTATCCTCATAGGCTTTCCAAAAGAATGATATCCAGTATCCAAAACAGCTAGTGCATTTATAACTCCTACTCTTTTTCCTATAACAGATATTAAAATTTTGTTTTCTTTATACATTTTATCATATTCATCTTCTATTCTTTCTTTAGCATATGCAATATCCACTATATCTTTAGATTCTATCATTAATGACTTTCTCTTTTTTGCATTATCATTTGCTAAAATCATTAATTTTTCTATTTCAGTAGTATCTATATTTACTTTAGTCTTACTATTAGCAGTTCTTGATAGATATTTGATTATTTCATTTATTCCATCTTCTGTAATAGGCATAAGATTATTTTGCTTTACTTTATTTTTTATAGATTTATTTATATAAGATGTAACATTATCATTTGCCTCTACAATAGGATTAAATTCAGCCCTTAAAGGGAATAACTTTCTAAAATCTTCATCTAAGCTATACAGTGTATCATAAGTTTCTTGATCACCTATTAAAATCACTTTTACATTTATAGGTATTGGTTGTGGCTTTAATCCACTTATTGATATTACTTCTACATATGATTTTGAATTATCATATGTTATTTTATTAGTTATAAGAGCCTTCTTCAAATGGTAGTAAGAATATGAATTAGTAGCTAGTGAGCTCATTCTAACAATTAAACATCCACCATTTGCTTTTAGTAAAGTTCCTGGATTTATTAAGGATATATCTGTCGTATATACACCATTATGATTCTCATACTCTATAAAACCCATTAAATTGTTTATATTTGGATCTTCTTCATAAATAACAGGTGGTGTAGACCTTGAACTATTGTCAACAAGTAAATGCATATCATACTTATTTATAACTTGATAAAGTTGTTCTTCATCTTCATCAATATCCATTGTATAGCAATTTATAATTTCCTTTTCAATTGATATAAATAATCTTTCTAAATATTCATAAGCTGCATCATCATCTATAAATTCAAGTAAAACCTCGTCCTTATATCCTTCCATTTCCTTGGCTAAGAAATCACTATATATTTCCTTTAACTTTTTTATTGATTTAGTTTCTATATCTTTTAATTTTCCTAAAACTACTTCTGCTTTTTTCTTTAAAATAGATGCTTTTGCTACAATAGCTTCTTTCTTATTTTTTTCTAATTTATCATATTCACTTTCGCTAATTACCTTGCCATTTATTAATGGAATAAAAGCAAAACCCTTATTAGTGACTTTCACTTCAAAATCTTCTTTTTTTGCCATCTCCATCAATTCACTTATATAATCATTTCTCTTACTTTGTATTTCTTCTATAAGCTCATCCTTTTCATCTTCAGATGAAGTATTATAGAACTCCTCTACTATTTCTATATAATTATTTCTTATTTCTTCAACTGCGTCCTTCAACTTTTTACCATTACCATTACTAACAAATAATACTTCTGGCTTTTTATCATCCTCTAATGAAACATAGCAAATGTCTTTTGGAGGTTCCAGATATTTATACTGCTCCTCTATATAACCTTGCAGTTTCTTTAGTTTTTCCTTAGAAAATGAATCAATTAAATAAAGATTATAGCCTTCTTTATTTATATTAAGAGCTCTTCCAATCTTTTCATACTCACTATCTATTTCAGGAATTTTTGTTACACTGCCTTTCAAATCACTTTCTTTGAATTTAAAATTAAATTTTACTTCTTGTGAAGTTAACTCTTTTCTCATATATTTTCCACTTTAAAATTGCTTTAGCAATTATTAAGAAGCAGTTTCCCCCCTTTTTTAGTATTTACTATATAGATATTCCTAAGATGCTTTTTTAGGGAATAATTTTTAAAATTTAATTATTTTTATCTATATCATATTAAATATATATGAAAGTTTATTATGACTAATACTTTCTTTTTCATAATTATATATTTTTAGTTAATATTTTGTTGTAAAATAATAAAAGACCTGTGTTTTTTTATTCACAGATCTTTCTTTTACTAGTGTTTTTTAACTACATCAGTTCTATAAACTTATTTACCATTTCTTCTGCATTCTTATAATCTTGCTCTGAAGGCACAAAACAGAATGATAATCCTGGCTCAACTACTTTAAGCTTTAAATCTTTAAGTCTTGATGTTAGCATTCTTACTCCTTCTCCACTCCATCCATAAGAACCAAATGCTAATGCAGGTTTTCCTCTATTTATTATAGGATTAACTAATGATAATAAATCCCAAGATGGTTTAACTGCATCTTGATTTATTGTTGGAGATCCAACCATAAATCCTCTTGCTCTTTCTATTTTTGCTATACTTTCTTCTAAAGGAATAGTTGTTATTTCTGTTACATCTGCATTAAATCCCTTTTCTTCTAGCATTTCCTTCATAAAGTTAGCCATATTTTCTGTATTTCCATATGCAGAAATATAAAATATTTCTACCTTATTTTTATCTACTTCTGCTTCTGTTGCCCATTCTTTATAAAGATTTAAAATCTTATCTATATTAGCAACATGAACTGGTCCATGACTCGGTGCAATACATTCTATATTTAAGTCTTTTATCTTGTCTAAGCCCATTAGTACAAACTTTTTAAATGGTCCCATTATGCAATTAAAGTAGTATTCCATTTCTACAAAATAATCTTGGTTCAAACTTTCTGTAATTCCGCCTTCTGGACAATAATGAGAACCAGTAAAATCACATGTAAATAGTAAATTTCTTTCTTTTACATATGTGAAAATAGTATCTGGCCAGTGTAAATTAGGTGCGCTTATAAATTTAAGACTTGTTTCTCCAAGTGAAATCTCTTCTTTAGCTTCTACGGCATTAAAATCTCTATTTAATATATTCTTTAAATAATTTAATGCAGCTTTAGATGCTACTACTTTTATTTCAGGATAATCTTCAATTAATTTTATTAATGATCCACTATGATCTAATTCAGTATGCTGAACTATAACATAGTCTACTTTCCTATCACCAATTACTTCTTTTAAATTATTTTTAAACTCATCATAAAATCCAGTTTTAACAGTATCTACTACAGCTACTTTTTCGTCATTTATTACGTAAGAGTTATAGGTTGTTCCTTTTTTAGTTTCCATTATTATATCAAATATTTTTAAATCCGGGTCTTTAACCCCTACCCAATATATATTATTCTTTAGCTCTTCCTGTAACATATCCCTACCTCCAACTTTAATCTTTTACTATATATATTTTAGTAATATTTTACCATAAATACTTTTGTCAAACAATTATGCAATTCGACTTTTTTTGTGTATTTATCATCTATATTTTAATTCTTCTATAACTTTTTATTTAATTTGTCTATAACTTTTATATTTTTATCATATCTGTTATATTATCAACTTCTATTATATATTCATAGTGCAAAGCCCTTGTTAATGATACATATAAAAGCCTTTGATCTAATAAATTATTTTTAAAATTAGACTTACTCGGATTATAAATAATTGTTGCATCGAATTCTAATCCCTTTGTTAAATAGGATGGTATTATCAATATATCATCATTATGCTCTTTTTCATTCCCTTTTATTAATGTTGCTTTAAATTGCGAATTCTTTTTTATAAGCTTTTCTAAAGTTTTTCCTTCTTCTACACCTTTAGTTATTATTGCAATACTACTTTTCCCTTTATCCATAACTTCAGTAATTATATCATTTATATTTTTTACTGCATCTTTGCTATTATTACATTTTATTATTTTAGGTAATTCTCCATGTCTTAATACAGGTTTTGCTCTTTTCAAGTCTAACTCTTGTGCATCTAGCGCACCATTAGCAAAATCTATAATCTCAACTGTAGATCTATAGCTTTGAGTAAGCTGCATATAAGTTGCCTTTCCATCAAAGACCTTATCTACTATATCACTCCAATTCTTTATCCCTTTATAATAATATATTCCTTGAGCAATATCTCCAACTAAAGTAAGAGAATTTCCTCTTGTTAATCTATTTACTAAATAAATTTGGAATGGATTATAATCTTGTGCTTCATCCACCACTATATGAGAGTATTTTTCTTTTTCTTCAACGCCTTCTAAAAGAATATTAATATATAAAAGTGGTGCTAAATCATCTTCATCTATAATTCCTTTATTATAGTTTGAAATAATTTCTTCCTTCATGAATTGTGATAATTCTTTTGGTATTTTATTTAAAGTAGCAAGTTCAAAAAAATCTTCATTTTTAAATAAATCCACATATATGTCCTTAGAAGTTATTCCTCTCCAGCTTTTAAAATACTCATTCATTTCTTTTTTTGAGTTATTTTTTATATTATTTTTTATTTCATCTCTTTCTGAATAAGTTTGTATTAATTGCTTTCTTCTATCTTCACAATCTTCTTGTTTAATTTTTATTTCTTTAATCTTTATATCCCATTCTAAATCTACTTGCAGACAAAGGACTTCTATTCTCTCTTTAAGCTTTAATCCTAAATATCTTTTTATTTCATCTTTTCTTTTATTTATTGGAAAATTCTTTAAGTCTTTAAGATAAAGCCTCATTATTTCTCTTTTATTAAATAATAAATAATCTCCAATCATTATATCTGTTATATCAACAGAGTCACTTTCTAATAATGCAATGTATCTATCAATAATAGATTTAAATGCTAATGTTCCTTTTATTTTAGATGAATTTATTATTAATTTGCATTTTTCTGCATCGTCAGATTCAATTAACTCCTTAAGTTTTTCATCTTTTCCCTTTACCTTACTTCTAATTTTCAGATGCTTAAGTACTAAATCCTGAAAAGTAGTTTGATTAACTTCATCAACACCTAAATTAGGTAATATATCTGAGATATAATCCAAAAACAACTTATTAGGAGCTAAAACTAAAATATCTTTTCCCTTCATAGTTTCTGAATATCTATAAATCAAATAGGCAAGTCTATGTAAGGCTATAGTAGTTTTCCCAGAACCAGCTGAACCTTGAACTATAATAGGTAAATTCTTAGGCCATCTTATAATATCATTTTGTTCCTTTTGGATAGTTGCTACTACTTCTTTTAATTTTTTTCCTCTACTTTCCTCAAGATTTATTTTTAAAAATTCATCAACTAAGTCATTTCCTTCATCGCCTGTTTTTACTATAATTTCGTTTATCCCCTCATCAAATATTTCATTTAAAGAATCTTCCTTAAATAAAAATTTTCTTTTTAGAGATAGGTTTCCTTCTATTATTCCTAGTGGAGATTTATAATATGCATATCCTCCAGTTCCACTATAATATAAATCAGCTACTGGAGTTCTCCAATCTACTACTATTTCTTCTCCATCTATAGTTGAACTAACTGATTGTTTGCCTATATATATACTTTCGTCTTGGCCTCTCAGTTCCCTAAAATCAACCCTACCAAAATAAGGAACCTTAATAGCCTCCTCATAATTCTTTATATCTTTTTTTAATACAGAATATATTTTTTCTGTTGTTTCTTTTTCTTCGTTATAATTTCCCTTTGATTCTTTTGTTAAAGCTTTTAACTTGCCTTCTATAACTTCATAGCTCTTTTTCTTCTCTAAAAGTTCATTATCTATCTTTTTCCTTTTTTCCTTTAATATTTCTTGTTCTAATTTCAAATTATTATTCATATCATTACCTCTAAATTCAACTAATGCCTTAATTATAGGCTAATTAAAATCTAAATTCAATTATAAAGCACATAACTAAACAATTAAAAATTATTAGTTAACATTAATATATAACTTTCTTATATTCCAATTATTTACTTCAAGCAATACATTTATTCCTTATATTACCTCATTTATAGATTATATATTTCAATAGGTATTTTACTTTCCAATATTGTATGTTAGAATCTTAACGTAAAGGAGATGTTAATATTGTCTAAGCAAACAAAAACCCCTAATTATATAAAAATAGCTATTGATATAGCTCATAGAATAATAAATAATGAATTTTTAGAAGGAAGTAAAATAACAGGAAGAACTACTTTAGTTAGTATATATAATGTATCTCCTGAAACTATTAGAAGATCCTTAGCATTATTAAAAGATATGAATGTTGTTACTATTAATGAAAAAAGTGGAATCATAATAAATAATAAAACTTATGCAAAAGAATTTTTAAATAAATTCAAAACAAAATCAGATTTTACTCATTTAAATAGCGACACTTTTGATTTAATAAAGAAAAGAAAAGATATCGATAATAAGCTTGAAAAAAATATTAATGCAATAATTGAATTTGCTACTCAGCTAAGAAATGTTGGTTCTATTATCCCTTTTGAAAGTATAGTAGAAGAAAATAGTATTGCTGTAGATAAAAGTATTGGTGAACTTAACTTTTGGCATAATACAAAAGCTACTATAATTGCTGTTAAGAGAGATGGCGATTTATTCTTATCACCTGGCCCGTACTTCAAAATACATTCACAAGATATAATAGTTTATGTTGGAGAAGATTCTGTTCTAGAAACAGTTAAAAACTATATTTCTTTACCATCATCTGATAAAGAATTAAAATAACGGGGCATGTTTAATTTAGAATTTAAAAATTTAAAATGAATGTTGTATTTCATACTGAAATACTTTTAAATTTATATTATCTTAAACTATGTTATACTAATTTATTAATTTATGACATAAATTTAAGGTAGTTCATTTTGAACTACCTTAATATATAATTTATAAATATTATTCTATTTATAATGTTAAAATTAACTTACTCGGTAATTTTAATCACTTAAATATTCAGTGAAAATGCTACTTTTTTCTTTTAATATAGACACCTCATCAATAATAGAAGTATTATCTTTCATCACTTTAAAAACCATATAATCTGTCATATCTATTGACTTATCATCTGTTTTTAATTTATAAGACACTTCATATTCATAATGTATAAATTCATAATTTGTATAAGTATCATTTTCTGATTCTTTAGTTTTTACTATTTTAATATCTGTTATATCCTTTACATTATTCTCATTTATAACAGTATAATAAAAATGAAGAATTCTATTAGTCATTAAAGTGTCAAATCCGTTTTCTGTAAAGTATTCCCCAAAATTTGCTTTTGACTCCTCTGCGTATTTATCCAAATCCTCCCCAAATGTAATACCTTCATATGTCTTTACAGATAGTAACTTGTTAATGAAATTATCTATAGTTTTTTCTTGTTCTTTAGAATTACATCCTATTAGCAAAAGTAATGATATACCCATAAGTAAAATTATTTTAATAAAATTTTTCATTTACATACCCCTTTGCATTATATAGATAACAATTACTATGAATTAGTTATCTATTTATTATACTCAATCAAAACCTCAGTATGAAATACCACCTTAATTTTACATTTTACATTTTTAATTATGTTACAGCTCCGTTATTTTTATTAATTTTCCAATATATAATTAACTGCATCTTCAAACTCTATTTTTCTAATTTTTTTTCTAATCTTAAAATTTATATTTTCAATATATTTTATAGAAAAGGGCAGATATTCATTTATTATTTTTATATATTCACTTGAAAAAACTCCTTACTTAATACTACTGAAAACAATATAAGCATTATGCAATTTGTTTTTATAAGTTCTTTTAATTCAGGTATATTTTTCCCTTTAAAACAACTGTCTTTTTCCAAAAATAAAGTTGTAAAATTTATTAATTTGTTTACTATTTTATCTAAATTATATTTAGGAGCTAATTGTGACATTATAGTTATATGATTATTATTTATATCAGATTTAATATCTTGTAAATCATCTGCCAGTTGAAGCAAGAAACCATAAAAAATACAAAAAGATATTTCATCTTTATTCAGCTTTCCCTTTGTTAAAAATCCATCTACTAGTACTGATGATCCACCTTTTTCAATAGATATTCCTAAAATATCCTCTTCATAAGGAATAGTAACGATATCTTGTTGTTTTAAACTTCTTATTTGACCTTTATGAATGGAAAGTAAAGATTTATATAACTCACTATAATCATTTCTTTTAAAGTCTTCTTCGATATAACTAACTAATTTATAAACATCTTCTTCATGCGAATCATTCCCCTCAATGTTCTCTCCATTTAATCTCTTTTTCAATTTATTATTAAATATTTTCTTATCTGCATCATTTATCTTTGTATTATCTAAATAATTATCTGTATATGGATATAACATACTATATCCAAATATAGCCTTAGACAACTGTACTTTTTCTCCAAATGCTGCTTGAAGAATATTTATAATCCAGACATTTCTCATAGCTTGCCCTATATCACTATAACTTAAATTATCATCAAATTGTTTTGCTTCTTTTATAAACCTTTTAGTGCTATTAAAAAAGTCATTCTTAAGATTTTTATTAATTATTCCGAGCTTAAAAGTTTCTTCTTCACTTTCTATAAAATCGTCTATAATTTTATTAAAATCCTTTTGCCACTCTTTCTTCTTACTATCTTCACTTGGAAATTCACTTATTTTTTTAATTATTAAATCTATATAATTATCTAAGTTCTTTTCTTTATTTTTCTTTTCTATATTAGTATATTTTTTCATATCCAATTTGAAATTTCTATCTGATTTCCACCATTGGTCACTACATTCTAAATATATAGAGTTTATTAAGTCCATTATTAATCCCCCAAGTCTAATCTTATAATCACACTAACTTTCTACTTTGCCGCCCATTAATTTATAAGTAGCATTCCCTATTGCTCTTTTTAAAACTCCAATTTTAATATCAGGATGATAAACAAATTTTGCAAGCCCTGAATTCTTCCAATATATATAATCTGCATCTCCTTCTTTAAAAGGTGTTTCTCCTGATTTTCTCCATAAATTATACATAAATATAGATTTTACTTTTGGTTTGTGTATTTTTCTAGATATCAAATCTTCACTAAACTTACTAGATATACATTTTATTTTTTCCACATTTTTATCATTTAATTCTGTTGCTCTATATGCTATTGGTATCATTTCCACAAAATTAAATCCCCAATAATATAAGACATCCCTAATATACTTTGCTGAAGATGTATGACCTGCCCCTGCAGTAGTAGTAATTACTAATGCCTTTTTTGTAAAAAATTTTGGCCTATGAAAATTATATGACATATGGTCTATAAATATTTTTAAAAGCCCACTAACTTGCATTGAATAAACAGGTGAAGTGATTATAATAGCATCTGAATTTTCAATTTCATTAACTATATAACTTATCTTTTCATTGTGTGGGCATTTATCTTCACCTTTATAAATGCATAAAAAACATCCATTACAATAAGGTATGCTTTCTTTACGTAATTCAATATCTACAAATTCAATTTCACCATGTTTTTTCATTTCCTCTTTTGCAATATTTAATACATCCCAAGTATTACCCCTTCTTGGACTTCCATGTATTACAACACATCTCATAATTTCTCCCCCTAAAATAACAAAAGAGAAAGCACTTTATTTTGCCTTCTCTCTTGTGATTACTCTATTATATTATACACGATATTTATAAATTGCGAATTAAACTTAATGATATGTATTAACTTTCCGATTTTTATATAATATCTCCAATTTAATGGATATCATTAATGAGCCTAGTACTTCTTTGCGTAAGCTATTAGCTTATGGAACATATCTAGTTATCGTAGCCTTTATATTCACAATTTATGACTAATTCTTAAATGAATGGATTGGTGCTGGTATTCTTCCGCCTCTTTGTATAAATAATGAAGATGAATATTTATTTACAGGCATTACTGGAGCTGTTCCAAGTAATCCTCCAAACTCAACTAAGTCTCCTACCTTACAGCCAGGAGCTGGTATAACTCTTACTGCTGTAGTTTTATTATTAATCATTCCTATTGCTGATTCATCTGCAATCATAGCTGCTATTGTTTCTGCTGGGGTATCTCCTGGAACTGCAATCATATCTAATCCAACTGAACATATAGCAGTCATAGCTTCTAGTTTTTCTAAATTTAATGAACCATTTAATACAGCATCAATCATTCCTGCATCTTCTGAAACTGGTATAAATGCTCCACTTAATCCTCCTACATGACTACATGCCATAACTCCACCTTTTTTAACAGCATCATTTAATAATGCAAGAGCTGCTGTTGTACCATGAGTTCCAACTACTTCAAGTCCCATTTCTTCTAATATATGTGCAACAGAATCTCCTACTGCTGGAGTTGGAGCTAATGATAAATCTACTATTCCAAATGGAACACCTAATCTTTCTGAGGCTTCTTTTGCAACTAATTGTCCCATTCTTGTAATCTTAAATGCAGTTTTCTTTATAGTTTCTGCAACTACATCAAAAGATTCTCCTTTTACTTTTTCTAATGCCCTTTGCACAACACCAGGTCCACTAACTCCAACGCTTATAACTTTATCAGCTTCTCCAACTCCATGGAAGGCTCCTGCCATAAAAGGATTATCTTCAACTGCATTACAAAACACAACTAGTTTAGCACAACCAAATCCCTTTGTATCCTTTGTATATTCAGCAGTTTTTTTAATTACTTCTCCCATTTCTCTAACTGCATCCATATTTATTCCAGCTCTAGTTGAACCTACATTTACAGATGAACATACTTTGCTAGTTTTAGCTAATGCTTCTGGTATTGAATTTATTAGTATTTTATCTCCTTTAGTATATCCCTTTTGTACTAAAGCTGAAAAACCACCTATAAAATCTATACCTAGAGTTTCTGCTGCTTTATCTAAAGTTTGTGCAAACTTAACATAATCTGTTTCATCTGTAGCTCCAGCAATTATTGATATAGGAGTTACAGCTACTCTTTTATTTACTATTGGAACCCCAAATTCATTTTCAATTTCTTTTCCTACTTTTACTAAGTCCTTAGCACTGCTAACTATTTTATTATATATCTTTTCTCTTGCCTTATCTCCATCTGAATCTATACAATCCAATAATGAAATACCCATAGTTATAGTTCTTATATCAAGTTTTTCTTCTTCTATCATCTTTATGGTTTCTAATATATTATTACTATTCATATTTAACCTCCAATTATAAAGTGTGCATTGAATTAAATATTTCTTCTCTTTGGATTTTAACCTCTACTCCAAGTTCTTCGCCTTTTGTTACTAATGCACTTTTAATATCATCAAAGGTAGAATTAGATTCTTTTAAATCTAACATCATTATCATTGTAAAGTATTTGTCCATTATAGTTTGATTAACATCTAAGATGTTTATGTTTAATCTTAATAATTCGTTACTAACGCCTGCAACTATTCCTACTTTATCTTTTCCTATTACTGTTAAAATTGCTTTCATAAATATTCAACTCCTATTTTTATTGTATTTTTCTAAATAATCTGAAAAGTTATTATAATTTTATCTCTAGTCCGTAAGTTTGTCAATTTTTAACTTCCATCATTCGTGGTTCTAGCAAACTTTATTCTTTTCAAATAAAAAATTAGGCTCTGTATTAATTAAGTGTTGATTTATCATACTATTGTGAAGGAATTTAAAGATATAATGTTAATATTTTTATTTTCATGTAATTATAACCATATTTAATGTATAATAAAAATATAAAATTAAAAGGATGGTAAGTATGATGAGCGTTATTAATATACGAAGAGTAAAAGCTGGTGATGCTAATACATTGGCTTACATTCAAACAGAATCATGGAAAAATGCATTTAACAAAATTTTGTCTAAAGAAAATTTAGATAAATATACTAACATTAATGAAGCTATAGAGTTATATAATATGTTACTTAGCAAAAATATTGGAAATGGATTCATATTGTCCATTAATGAAAATCCTCATTGTATTGCATATTGGGATAAAGCAAGGGATGAAGAAATGAAGGGATATTCAGAGATTATTTGTATTCATAGTTTATGTGATAATTGGGGAAAAGGATACGGAACAGTAATGATGGATTATATTTTAAGAGATATAAAAAATGCTGGATTTAGCAAAGTTATGCTATGGGTATTTAAAGAAAATATTAGAGCACGTAAATTTTATGAAAATCATGGATTTGTTCTAACAGATAAATCACAAAAATTTTGTGATGCTGTTGAAGTCATGTATTGCAAAGATTTATAGATGTTGCGTATAAAATTCTATTCAAAATCAATTTTAAGTAAGTAAAATCAATGACTTAAAAGGATATAAGGTTTCGTTATACCCTTAGGAAAAATTAATATTGAAGTTATATTTACTAATACCTAGTTTTTTAGGAGGAGCTTTCCATGAGAAAAAAAATAATAATAAGTATATGTGCTACGGTATTAATCCTTTTTTCATTTTCTCTTTATAAATACTTTCAGTTAAACAATAATAAATTAAATACCTATGCTGATAGAGTTCTATGGTTAGCTATTAATACACAAAACTCTATTTATGCAATTACGGAAGCTTCCCCAACAGAAGAAGATTTTAACCGCAATGTAGAAGACCTAATTATTAATGTCTATGCATTACAAAATGTGTTAGAGAGTGGTGAAATATTACTTTCAGGAAATGGCGTGAACGGTAGTGCACTTTATAATTCTTTAGATAATCTTGAATCAGTATTGAAATACGATAGTAGTAACCTAAAAAATATTGAACTAGATGCTATAAATAGTGCTAGTGATGTATTAATTCAAAGATTACAGCCTCATTATGGTAGTGAAAAAAATATAAGTAAAAAGGAAATACTTGAAGCTATTCAATTAGCTTTAATGAAAATGAAAATAATCGAGCTACTTCATTAATTACTAATATGTAATTAACTATTATAAAATTGGCAGATAAATTTTAATTTGTACATATATTTATGTTAAATAAGATGACTGGCTATTAATAGCCAGTCATCTTTAATCATTTTTCTTCCTTTATACTTCTATTTTAAATTTAATATTATTTAAGCTTTAATGCTTTTTATATCTCTACAACTTACAATATCAATTCCTGTTCCTAATATATCTTTAAGAATTACTTCACCTACAGAAACAGGTGCAACTACTTCAAGTTTTTTTAGTTCTTCCATACATTTAAAGTTAAGCTCTTTTGGAATAGCTCCCTTTGTTTTTACTGGAAGCACTGGAAGTTCACCATCTTTTATCTTAACAGTTGTAGTTATTACTCTAACAGGATTTGTTATTTCACTAATCCCATAATCAATACCTCTCTTGCATCCATTTCCACTTACTTTGTTTTCTTCAACATTGACCTTTAAATGACATCCCATAGGACAACATATACAAATCAAATTCTTTTCCATTTTATTCACCATCCTCTAAAGAAATAATTAAATCTTCTTCTATATTGCTTAATAGCTTCTTACTTAAGACTACTCTCTCCATTTCTGATGGTGCTAAATGCCTTTTCTTTAGCCTTGTAACTTCTTTATTTCCAGATTTAACAACAAGCACTTTATCCTTATAGACATTATTTACTCTCATAAATACAGTCAATTTTTCATCTATATCTTCTATACAAATCTTTTGAGGAACAGTATAATTTATAGCATTACCATTTTTTATATTTATATAATTTTCCTTCTTTAATATGTTTTTCAAATACTTTGCAGCTGATTTTCCAGCATGTTTAGCCTCTTCAGTAACAAAATCCACTAAATCATGTACATGAACTACATTTCCACAAGCAAAAACTCCATCAACATTAGTTTCCATGCTTTCTGTTACAACAAGTCCATTAGTTCTTCTATCTAATTCTATTCCTACCTTATCTGATAATTCATTTTCTGGAATTAATCCAACCGATAACAGTAACGTATCACATTCAAATTCTATCTCTGTTCCTTTTATAGGTCTCTTATTTTCATCAACCTTTGAAATTATAACTTTTTCTAGTCTTTTATCTCCAATTATATCTACAACTGTATGTGATAAATATAATGGTATATTATAATCTTCTAAGCATTGAACTATATTTCTATTAAGTCCATTTGAATATGGCATAAGCTCTACAACTGCTTTTACCTTAGCACCTTCTAATGTCATTCTTCTAGCCATTATAAGTCCTATATCACCTGAGCCTAAGATTACCACTTCTTTGCCCGGCATATATCCTTCCATATTTATATATCTTTGAGCTGCTCCTGCAGTATATACCCCTGAAGGTCTATCCCCTGGAATATTTATAGCTCCTCTTGTTCTCTCCCTGCATCCCATTGCCAATATAATTGCCTTTGTTTCCAAAATCATATAGCCATCATTAGAATTTATTGCATGTATTTTTTTATCTTCTTCTATTTCTAGAACCATTGTATCAAGTTTAATATCTATTTCACTACTTTGAACTAACTTTATAAACTTGTCTGCGTACTCTGGACCTGTAAGCTCCTCTTTAAAAGTATGAAGTCCAAATCCATTATGAATACATTGGTTTAGTATCCCTCCAAGCTCTCTATCTCTTTCAATTATTAAGATATTTCTTACTCCATTTAAATAAGCTTCATATGCAGCTGCAAGACCTGCAGGACCTCCACCTATTACAATTAAATCATAACTCATAATTATCCCCCTATCTTGACTTTCCAGTTAAAATATATGAACCATCTTTTTCTAAAACTATATTTTCTAACGGTATATTAAGCTCTCTAGATATAATTTCTTGAACACGTGGTCCACAAAATCCCCCTTGGCATCTTCCCATTCCTGGTCTACATCTTCTCTTTACTCCATCTAATGAAATAGTTCCAAAGGATCTTTTTATAGCGTCTACTATTTCTCCTTCAGTTATTTGTTCACATCTACATATGATTCTTCCATATCTACTATCCTTTTTTATTACCTCAGCTCTTTCTTCTAATGAAAGTTCCATAAATCTGATTTGCTCTCTATATGGATTAAATTTATCATTTTTATCCATCTTAAGTCCTGCATTTTTTAATATATCTAATATATCTATAGCTATTGCTGGAGCAGCAGATAATCCTGGTGACTTCATACCAGCTACATCTATAAATCCTTTAACATCTTCATTTTCTTCTATAATAAAATCTCCATTATCAGAATGTGCTCTTAAGCCTGAAAAATTTCTAATTGAATTTCTAAAATTTATTTTATTTGTTGTCTTTGAAGCAGTTTCTTTTATATATTCTAAACCTTTACTTGTTGTTTTTACTGAATCTTTATCTTCAATAGTTTCTGCATTCGGTCCTACTATTAAGTTTCCATGAACAGTCGGAGTAACTAGTACACCTTTTCCAAGCTTTGTAGGACATTGAAATATAGTGTGTTCAAACATCTTACCTTCATTCTTATCAATTACATAATATTCTCCTCTAATTGGAGTTATCTCAAATTTCTCTTCACATATCATGTTATGAATCTTATCGCAATAAACACCAGCTGCATTTATTACGTATTTTGCTTCTACTGTTTCTTTATCTTTTATGTTAATTTTAAAAATATCATCTTTTTCTATTCCTATAACTTCACTACTTAATTTGATTTCTCCCCCATTTTCTATACCATTTTCAATTAAAGCTATTGTATATTCAAATGGTCCTACTATTCCTCCTGTTGGAGCATATAATGCACCTAATATATCATCATTTAAATTAGGCTCTTTTAATAAAACTTCTTCTTTATTTAAGAGTTCTAATCCCTTTACTTTATTTTTAATACCATTTTCATATAAAACTTTTATTAATTCTAACTCTTCTTCATTAAAAGCTATTACTAATGAACCATTTCTTTTAAAGGGTACAGATAGCTCTTTGCATAAGTCTTCAAACATTTCATTACCCTTTACATTGTATTTTGCCATTAGCGTTCCATACTCCGGATCATACCCAGAATGAATTATAGCTGAATTTGCTTTTGTAGTTCCCATGGCTACATCATTTTCTTTTTCTAAAATTACAACTTTTAAATTAAATTTAGTTAGTTCTCTAAAAATAGAAGCTCCTATAACACCAGCTCCTATTATGGCAACATCATACATATATATACCCCCATTAATATTATTTAAATTTAGTTTAACCAATTTTTTATAATTTAAATTATCACTGTAATCTGTGTTTAGATAACAAAAAAAGCACAAAAATAAGACTTAAATCTTATTTTTATGCTTAACTCTAACTTCTCTTAGCACATTAAATAATTATGACCCCATTATATCATATATTTTTCCAATGGTACATATAGTTTTCAGAATTTTATCTATATAATATTTTTCATATAGAATTTATACAAAGATTATTAAACTTTTTTGGCAATTATGCTAAATTCTCTAAATTCTATTTAATTTATTAAAATATTCCATTATAATATATTTGTTGCACGGGTTAATTTAAGTTATCCCTTTACAATTTATATATACCAAATAATAGGCAGACTTCTTTCATAGGGTCTGCCTATTTATTTTTATTACTAAATAAAAAATTCATCTTCTAGCCCTTCAAGATCTAATATAGTTATTTCTTTTAAAGTAAACTCTATAAGCCCCATATCTCTCATATTTATTAGCTCTCTTGAAAGAGATGGCCTTGGTATTCCAAGTTCTTCAGCTAAATCCTTTTTAGATGATATTTTTAATGAAAATGTATTATTTCTTTTATAATTATCAAGTAAAAGCTTACATATCTTCCTTCTTATTGAATCTAATTCTATTAAATTTATTTTTCTATTTAATATAACTATTTTTTGAGATAAAAGTTCTAATATGTTTTCTGTAAATTTTGTATTTTTTTGAATTATTCCTAAAACACTTTTTTTAGGAAGAGATAATACCTTACAATTTTCAAAAGCCATAACTGTTGCAGGATATTCCTTCTCTTTAGAGAATAATAGTGCTTCTGCAAATACATCACTTACATTAAAATAGGATAATGTTAATACTTTTCCATTTTCATATATAGTTTGTATTACAGCCTTTCCTTCAATTACAACAGATAAACTATTACACTTTTCTCCTTGGTTTGCTATTACTTCACCCTTTTTATAAGATTTTATTATATATGATTCGCTTTTTAAAATTTCTCCTATTTCATCTTCAGAAATCCCTTTAAAAAAGCAAGTATTCTTTAATATATCTATCATACGAACTCTCCTTTGTATAAAAATGCGAACATTTTTATAATTGATAATTGATAATGCATAATGGACAATTAAGAAAAAACCCCAGGGATTTTTAAATAAAAGGTGCTGCGCACCAATTTAAGTTTTGCTGTGCAAAACCTCCTTAATTATCCACTATCAATTGTCCATTATCAATTTAAATTGCTTTGTAATTTATTAATATTATACTATCATAAATTATACATAAAAAAAATAAAAAGCTATGATATAAAGTGTACATCTAAAAACTACAAATATTGTTTATTGCTAAGTCACTGCTTTAAACTAATATTGATATTATACATTTTAAATTTACAATATACTAATATTTAGAAGCAGAATGGTAAAAACTGAGTTCTACTTTTTTATAGAGTTGTGTATTACTTATTTATTTTAACATCTTGCCAGTTAGCGTTTGTAAGTATCTCCGAATCCTCCCCAAAGAATACACCACCAGCTTGTAAATCATCTTTTAGCCAATACATAAACCAAGCTGTCATATATCCATCTGCTTTTTGATATGTCGCTCCGTGGTCTACATTCACTAATCTTCCCATAACTTTATATTCAGTAGTTAATTTACTATAAATATCCTTCATCGCATATAATGGGCATATTCCTTGACCTGTTGTTTCTTCTATGCTTATTGCTTCTCCTGCATCAAAATATTCTGTTCCTGCAATAAAGAAATAAGGTATATTTATTTTTGTTACATCATAAGCCCAGTCAGTACCAAGATGGCCTTCTTGTCCAAAAAATGATGATGTTGCACTTGCTGTATACATTGCTTTATATAATTTACCATTGCCCCAGTTATTTACAGCATTAATTGTTCCACCTCCACCTTGTGAGTGTCCACCAATACCAATATTATCAGTATCTATTTTATTATAGAAAATACTATTTTTATCTTGATTTAATTTTAAAACATAGTCTAAAGATTTTGAAGAAGATTCACCACTTCTTGAATTTTCATCTTCATTTCCAATTACTACAAATCCCCAAGATGCCAAATGTTTGAAAAAGGCTTTATATTTTGATGCCGTTATCCCAGTACCATTTGCAACAACAATTAATGGGTATTTTTCATTACTATTCTCTAAATCAGTTGGATACCATATTTCATATTTTTTAAATACATCACTATCAGCATCAAAGGATTTAAATGATACTTCATACTCTCCAAACTCGGAATACTTCTTTTCTAAATCTTTTTCAGTTTCTAAATAATTATAGTAATGATTCACTCTGTATTCTATTACTTTTAATAAAATAAAAACTCCTCCAATTATTATTAACAATATAATTCCAATAATTTCTAAGAATTTTTGCATTTTTACCTCACTTTTATTTTTCTACTGGCATATATTTATCTAAATAGCTAATAACTGTATCCATAAATTCTTCATATAGCTTAGAATCATTTTGAAGTCCATGTCCTGAATGTTGTGCTTCAAAATATTTATAATCTACATTATTATCTTTTAATGCATTAACTAGATGTCTTGCAGTTTTAAATGGACATATTTTATCGTATTTTCCATAAGCAATTACAGATGGAACTGAATTTTCATTTACCCATGCATAAGCTGATATTGGTTTAATTATTTCTTGAAGTCTATCTGTTCCAATAATATCTTTATCTATTTCACTACCAAGCATTACTCCAAATAGTCCCGCAGCTGCTTCATTGCTTTTATCTAGTCCATAAACATCCCAATCTTCAGCAAAGAAACTTGATGGCCCAACCATCTCAAACATCATTTTAACCGGTATAGGAGATTCCTCAGCATCCCTATAAGCATATAACATAGCAAGTGTTCCACCTGCTGAGCCACCACTTATAACCATTTCATTTAAATTATACCCGAGTTTTTTGGCTTCTTCTACAACAACTGGCATAGCCTCTTTTATTTCCATAGATTGAGAATAAACACTAGCCCCATTTTCATCAGTACGAAGTGTATAATTTATACCTGCAGTTACATATCCTTTAGAACATAACCATTCAAGTATTGCTGCATCGCCACTTTTATCTCCAGTTGTAAAACCTCCTGCATGAAGATAGACAATCAATCCATAATTTTCTTTTGAATTATCCTTTGGAACATATAAATCAAATTTATTAGATTCTTTATCACCGTAAGAAATATCTTTATAAATTGTACCTATAGAGTTATCCCAATCTACAGAATATTTTTTAGCCCACTTAGGTTGATAGGTTATTTTAAATATAGCTGAGCCAACAAATGAAATAATAAATGCTAATATGCATATAAATATAAACATTCCTTTTCCTTTCTTCATTTTATTTTTCATAGTAAATTACCTCCAAACATTGTTCCACCTAACATAAGATTCATAATAGCTCTTACAGCCAATCTACCTAATACAGCAGCAACAAGAATAACAGTAATAAGAATAACTACTCGTTTTGTTGTAAATATCATAATACTTTCCTCCTAACTCTACTTGACATCTCAATGTAACAAGTGTAACATCAGCATGTAACAAGTGTAACATCTTACTTTTGCTCAATCAATGGATTTTAAAAAATGGTACAAAGAAGGGAGAAATGTAACATCGTGGATAATGTTGAAAAAACTAGCTATGTAAAAAAACAGATTACCAGTGCTTTACTTAAATTATTGAAAGAAAAAGAGCTGAAGGATATTTCTATAAGTGAAATTACTACAGCTGCTCAAGTCAGTCGTATTTCTTTTTATCGCAACTTTGACGATAAAGACACTATCATTAAAGAGTACATGTCTTTGACATTAAATGAATGGAATAAAAAGTACCCCAAAAATAGTGAACATACCGATGATGATATTCTTGGGGATATATTTGCCTATATTACAGAATATAAAGATTTTTATTTGTTGCTAAGAGATAGAGGCATTTTCTATTTTCTTAAAGATATTATTATGGATGCTTTAGGACCCAAGGCGGAGTATCCAAACTTTGGTGCCTACACTACTGCTTTTATTGCAAATGGTATTTATGGATGGATTGAAGAATGGTTTTTAAGAGGAATGCAAGAATCAGGCGAAGAAATGACAAAGCTACTTAAAAATAGAAATCTGTAAAAAATATTTAGTGTTGTCTTTTAAGGTTACAGTTTATTGTAAAGCTAATGAACATTCAACAAAAAAATAAATATTAGTTTCTAAACTAAGCTCTGCTTCTGATGATCTTAAATATTAGATTATTTTATTTATGAAAAATACATATTTACAGATTTAAAATTAAGTAAAAATCATCTTTACATACTATATATTTCTCCTACTTATAAAAATTACTATCATAAATTTTAATAAACATAATTTCCCAAATAAAAAAAGATGACTTCTGCTAAGTACAGAAATCATCTTCTTAATATTTTTAGATGTCATTAATAAAATTCACTTTAATAATCAGTTTTTAATCTTCTTATTATGCTAAGAACATATTTAAATCATCTTCAACATTAGTGATTCCACCAATACCAAAGTTTTCAACAAGTACTTTAGCTACATTTGGTGATAGGAATGCTGGTAATGTTGGTCCTAAGTGGATATTCTTAACTCCAAGATATAATAATGATAATAATACTATTACAGCTTTTTGTTCATACCATGCAATATTAAATGCTATTGGTAATTCATTAATATCTTGTAATTCAAATACTTCTTTAAGTTTTAATGCTATTAATGCTAATGAGTATGAATCATTACATTGTCCTGCATCTAAAACTCTTGGAATTCCACCGATATCTCCTAAATCTAATTTATTGTATTTATATTTTGCACAACCTGCTGTTAATATAACAGTATCATTTGGTAAAGCTTTTGCAAAATCTGTGTAGTAATTTCTTGACTTAGCTCTTCCATCGCATCCTGCCATTACGAAGAACTTCTTAATTGCTCCTGACTTAACAGCATCTACAATTTTATCTGCAAGTTGCATTACTTGATTATGAGCAAATCCTCCAATTATTTCTCCTTTTTCTATTTCTGTTGGAGCCTTACATTCCTTTGCAAGTTCAATCATTTCTGAGAAATCTTTAGCTTGTCCATCTATACCATCTATATGCTTACATCCTGGGAATCCTGCTGCTCCAGTTGTGAAAACTCTGTCTTTATAGCTATCCTTTGGTGGTACTATACAGTTAGTTGTCATTAGTATTGGTCCATTGAAGCTTTCAAATTCTTCTTTTTGCTTCCACCATGCATTTCCATAGTTTCCTACAAAGTGACCATATTTCTTAAATGCTGGATAGTAGTGAGCTGGTAACATTTCTGAGTGAGTATAAACGTCTACTCCTGTACCTTCTGTTTGCTTTAATAATTGTTCTAAGTCTTTTAAATCATGACCTGAAACTAATATTGCTGGGTTATTTCTAACACCTATATTAACTTTTGTCATTTCTGGGTGTCCATAAGTTCCAGTATTAGCACTATCAAGTAAAGCCATACCGTCTACCCCAACCTTACCAGTTTCTAAAGTTAAAGCAACTAATTCATCTACTGTTAAATTATCATTTAATAATTTAGCTAAAGTTTCTTGCATAAATGCACTTACTTCTTCATTATCATAACTTAATTCGTTAGCATGTTTCATGTAAGCTGATAATCCCTTTAATCCATAAGTTATAAGTTCTCTTAAACTTCTGATATCTTCATCCTTAGTTGCTAATACACCAACTTCTCTTGATTTTGCATCATATTCTTCTCTTGTAGTCGCTGTCCATAATGCAGCTTCTGATAAACCATCTTTGTTTGATAACTTATTTAATAATTCTTCTTTTATTTCTAAAACTCTTTTAACTCTTTCATAGAATATTTCATCGTCAAAGTTAGCATTAGTTATAGTTGTAAAAAGGTTTAATGTTATAAAGTGATTAATTTCAGCTGAAATTTCTTTTCCTTCTTTTCTTAATCTTGTTGTAACTTCTGATAATCCTTTTGTTGTATATACTAATAGATCTTGCATTCTTGCTAAATCTGGTGATTTACCACAAACTCCAAATTGTGTACATCCAGTACATCCTGCTGTTTCTTGACATTGGAAACAAAACATCTTATTTTCCATCGAAAAAATCCCCCTTGATAATCTAAATCTTAATTTGTTTCTTCTATGTTTACATTATATGAGGATTTTATATTCAATTCGGTAACACTCGTTACAAAATAATTAAAAATTAAAAAAATTTATAATTTAATTTATCTAAGCTTACTTAATAAAGAACTTCTACTTCTGACCCCGAAAGAATTTATTCCTTAATTATCAATTATGAATTATCAATTGTTAATTGTTCACAAATCCTTTTCCCTTCCACTTTCCTGTTTTCCATCTAATTAATACTAATATCCCTCTGAACCATTCATCTACTGCAAAAGCTATCCATACTCCTGCAAGACCAAGATTTAATTTTATTCCAAGTAAATACGCTAGTCCAACTCCAAATGTCCACATTGAAAATATTCCTATGTATACTGGAAATCTAACATCCCCTGTTGCTCTTAATCCATTAATACCTACTATATTTATACATCTTCCAGGTTCTAATACTATTTCTATTATAAATACTATTACTGCTATTGATAATATATCTTGGCTATTTGTTAAGAATCCTAAAATACCCTTGCCTGAAATAGCAATCAAAATACTCATAACTATTGATACTATTACTGCCTTTTTTATTGTATAAATACATAATTTATAAGCTTTGTTATCTTCTTTATTTCCTACTAAATTTCCTATTAATATACTTCCGCCTTGTCCTACAGCTAATGCAAATATATAACTAAAGCAAACTATCGTCCCAACATAACTTTTTGCAGCCATGCTACTTACCCCTATAAGATTTATAAAACTCGTTATAACTAATTGAGATAAATTATATGAAATTTGCTCAGCAGCTGATGGAACCCCAATCTTAAGTATATTTATAAGATGAGCTTTAGGAAATGGCATAAACATAGATATCCTAAACTTATTTAAAAGTAAATCATAAGTAGATTTCCCTAAAATTATCAATCCCACAACTTTACTTAAAGTAGTTGCTAAAGCTGCTCCTGCAACTCCCATACTAGGAAATCCAAGTTTCCCAAATATAAGTATATAATTTAGTATTACGTTTACAATGTTCATAATAATAGTTGCATTCATACATATCTTTGTTAAACTATGAGCCCTTAATATAGCTGTAAAAGTCATAGTTATTGCTTGAATAAATATAAATCCACCAACTATCTTTAAATATTGATTTCCTAAATTTATTAACTCTGGCGGGCTATTTAATAATTTCATCATTCCAGTTCCACAAAAAAACATTAATAAACTTATAATTACCCCTATAATTGTATTTACACCAATAGATATTCCTGCAACCTGAATTATAGTTTTTTGCTCACTTTTTGCTCCTAAATATTGAGCAATTAAAATAGATGTACCAGCTGTTATTATTCCAAACATAAGATTTAGCATCCATATTATTTGATTAGATACACCTACAGCTGCAACAGCATTATCAGAGTATCTTCCTAACATTATTGTATCAACACTACCCAATAAAGAAAAAAGCGCGCTTTCTATAAATAATGGCCAAGTTATACTTTTTAAGTCTCTCTTTAATCTTCCTTCAACCTCCATAATCTCCTCCACCATCATAAAGATGTTAATATAATGAAATTTATTTCTTTTTGTATTATACTGTTATTAGAATTACTTTTCTCGTTGAAAACTGCTTATAGCTATAACAATTCTGCTATTTTTTTTATTTAAAGGAGATATTATGGATAATAAAAGTTATTTACAACTTAAAGAACAAGTTAACCATGGAAATATTCAATTGCCTCTAGAAGTCTATAATGTAGAATTTAGAAACTCAGCCGATTTCTATTCACATTGGCATGATGAAATGGAGTTTATATACATACTTGATGGTTCCGCAGAAATTTGTATAGATTTTAAAATATTTAGCGTAACTACTGGAGATTTCATTATTATTCCTAATGGAGCTATTCATTATATGATAGGTAAAGAAAATACTAAGATATCTTATATAGCTCTTGTATTTAATTTATCTTTAATAGAGGGGAGTACTTTAGATTATTCTCAAATTAACTTTGTAAATCCTATAATGAAAAACAAATTATTTTTTACAAATATAATAAGATCTTCAAATGTTGGACATGATAAAATAATTAATTCTTTTAATAACTTAATAGAAAGCTACAATACTAAATTTCATGGATTTCAACTAGAAATTAAAGGATCTTTATTTTTAATTTTTTCTACTATTTTTAGAGAAGGTTATGTAAAGCTAAATGTAAGTTCCGAAAACTATAGTGATTTAATTAAAGTTGAAAAATTAAAAGAAGTTATTAAATATATTCAAACCAATTATAAAAACCCTATATCAATTAAAGAATTAGCAGATATAGCGCAATATAGTGAATATCATTTCTTAAGATTCTTCAAAGCTCAAACTGGAAAAACTTGTACTCAATACATTAATTATTTTAGAATTCAAAAAGCAACATTACTTTTATTTAATACCAATTTATCTATAACAGAAATTGCTTATGAAGTTGGCTTTGGCGATGTGTCATATTTTATTAAAACCTTTAAGAAGTTTTTATCAATATCTCCTACCAAATATAGAAAAACAAATTTATAGACTGAGAATTAAACTTAATGATATGTATTAACTTTTCGATTTTCGTATAATTTCGAATACAATTCTTTAATTTGATGGTCACATATAGATTTTACACGACCTAATGTCACATTTCAAGTCGTCCATACCTTTAAACTTACTCTTTTTAAACTACTCATTAACTTCCAATTTATGCAATAATTATATACTATATTTTTAGAAATAAAAAAGGAAACCGCTAGGTCTCCAATAATATAATCTTATCAAATTTTTATCTTAAGAATTTCTTCTTTACTTAATTTTGTATATTTCATTATTTTTTCAATAGGTTCATTGTCTTTAAGCATTTCTTTAGCAACATCAAATGCCTTTTCTTCATAACCTTCTTCTCTTCCTTCTTCTAACTTTTCTCTATCACGCTCTAAAAGTGTCATAAATTCCACCTCCACATTAGGATTATTTTTAACTTCAATTACTCTTTTATGAATATTTTTAACTAAAGTTCCTGTAGTTTTTTCAGCTGTTTTATCATCTGAATGTTCAACATACTCTAAAAAATCAATAAGTTCATCATCTAGATCTTTCATAATCCCTTTAGTATTTAATATTATCTTATTTGTATCATCTTTTAATTTTATAGTATTATCTTCAATACATACTGTTTCAAAAGTATACTTATGCCTACCTGCTCCAAATAAATCAAAAGTACAAATAAATATAATATAACTTTTAGAAAGTTTTATATAGTCCTCACCTTTACTTATTAAGTCTAAGTCAATATTTCCTTGATAATATCTTAATCTTTTGGGAATATTTTTATGTTTCCCACGTTGCATTTCTACATTATAAACAGTATTATTTTCATCTTTTACATATATATCTAATCTAATACCTTTACTTTCTAAAAGTAATTCTATAGTTTTTTGATTTTCTGGCATTTCTATCTTTTCAATTTTAATCTCTAAAAGTTTCTCTAGAAACTCTTTACAAATTTCCTTATCACTCATTACTTTCGCAAACAAAAAATCATCTTCTAAATTTAAATCTTTTAATCTTTTTGCCATTATACCGCCCTTTACACTTCTCTCATTTTATCTTTTGTTTAAGTTCTTGCCATTATTATATTAAATTATTCCTTCAATCTCAATGACAAATTCCTATTTATAGAGTGCTTTATTAAACAACTAACTCACCTTATTAACTTATGTCTAAACTTTGAAGACAGCTTTACTTCCCTTATTTGTTGAGCTTACTTCTAGTTTAGTTTCTATTCTATCTTTTAGTTCTTGAACGTGGGAAATTACTCCAACTATTCTTCCATCGTCTTGTAGGTCTATTAAGCATTCGATGGCTGAATCAAGGGATTCTGGATCTAGGGTTCCGAAGCCTTCATCTATAAACATAGTATCTAATTGTATTCCACCTGAATAACTTTGAACCACATCTGCAAGGCCTAATGCCATAGATAATGATGCTTTAAAAGATTCTCCTCCTGATAAAGTCTTTACATCTCTAGACTTACCTGTATAGTTATCAAACACTTCTAAATCTAATCCTTGCCCTTTTCTCTTATCTCCTAATTCTTCTTTTCTTAAAAGCTCAAATCTATTGCAAGTCATTTGGGCAAATCTAATATTAGCAGCTTCAATTATATCTTCAAAATATGCTGCTAAAACATATCTTTCAAAACTTATTTTTCTTGGATTATCTCCGTTTATCACTTTTGCAAGCTTACCTACAGTCTTATATTTTTCTTCATCTGCCTCTATTAATTTACTGTAATTAATACATTCTCCAATGATTCTTTTATTTTGGCTTATTCTTAAGTAAATTTCCTTTTCAGTTTTTTCTAAATTAATCTTTTCATTATTCTTAGTTTCTAACGTTTCTTCTATATTTCTTATATCGACTTTATTTAAGTCCTTACACTCTTCTAAAGATAAATTATAGACCTTTTGTGCATTAGATATATCCATATTAAACTTATTTATATCTCTTTCTAATGCATTAATTTCCACCTCTGTCATTCTACTTGAAGAATAGTCATTGTAATTTTCAAATCCTAATTCTAGAACCTTTTCTTTAAACATATTCAAAGCATCATCAAGCTCTGACTTTGCATTTTCAGTAACTTTCTCCAAGGAACTTCTATTACCATTTTCTTTATCATAAATAGTTTTTATATTATTAAATTCTTTTTCTGCTTTTATATAATCCTCTTTTAGCTTTTCAAGAGTACTATTTACTTTTAATTGTTCCTCTTCTAACTCTTTAAGGCTTCTTATAGTTCCTTTAAATTCACTAACTATATTTTGTAAATTTGCTTCTTGTGTTTTTAATTCTCCCTCTTTTGCTAATAGTTCTTTATTTTTATTTTCTAGCTCAACTCGTAACTGTTCAGTATATTTTTCTATTTCTTGCTTTTGCTTTAATTTACTTGATTCTAAAGACACTACTTTTTCAATTTCTTTTTTCCTATTAGTTATTTTATCTAAATTGCTACAATTATTTTTTAGTTCAAAATTGGTCTTTTCTATAGCCCCTTCAATATCATCTTTGAAGTTTTCACTATTAAATATTTCTATAAATACAGGCTTTATCGTTTCTTCTTTAAGTGAATTTATCTCTGCTTGTATCTTAGTTAATTCTCTATAATAAGATTCTCTTTTTTCATAAAACTTGTCAGCTAATGCTTTAGCTTCTTTTACTGTTACTTCATTTATACTTTCAGCTTCTATAACTGCAAGCTTTGGATGATGAGTAGACCCACAAACTGGGCAATTTTCTCCTTCTATTAAGTCTTTAGCTAATATTCCTGCTTGATTTCTTCTAAAGGCATCTTCTAGCTTTTCATAATTATTTTTCTTTTCATTATATTCTTTATCTGCACTTTCATAAAATGCTGTTCCTTTTACATGTCTTTGACTTTCTAACTTACATTTTTCTAAAGCACCTAAAAGCTTATTAAGTTTTTCTTGCTTAGATATATAATTTATTTCTTCTATATCTAAGCTACTCTTTTCATCTTTTAACTTATTTATATTTTCTAGTTCTTCTGATAATAATTTTATTAAGTCGTTCTTATTATTCCTATCTAAGTCTATTTGCTTTATTCTTTCAAGAATATATTGAGATTCTTTATTTATCTTATCAAGCTTTTCTTTATTGCTTTGATAATTTGATGCCTTTTCTTTTAATTTCTCTATTTCATCAAGCTGTTTTCTTAAATTGTTTTTTATATCTTCTTTTTCATTTTCTATTTTTAGTTTTCTTTCTGCATCTTCAAATTCTTTTTTATATTTCTCTAAATTTTCTATACTTTTTCTTAAACTTTCTTCTGCCTTTAATAAGGATAATTTCTTCTCCTTATATTTGTCTTCAAATCCTAAAGCTGTTACAGCTTTTTTTCCACTTTCTAATTTCACATTTTTGACTTCATATTCATGCTTTAATAAATTTAATTTCTCTAAATCGCATTTATATTTTTCTAGATTATCTATCTTCTTATTTATATCATTGGCTAAAACTAATTCTTTTGATATATTATTAATTTCTATATTAATTTCTTTAAGATTTTCCTTTATTATATCTTCTTCTACTTCATCTTTATCTATAGCATCTTTAAATTTTGAAAGTATTAATTCTATATTTAAGTCCTTAGCATTTATATTTCTTCTTAACTCTTCGTCATCTTCTTTACATGAAAATGCCTTAATTCTATTTTCTCTATCTCTTTGTATTTGCTCTATAGACTTTTTAAGATTATTTGCTTCTGATTTTATATTTTGTTGTATATCTGAAAAAACCTTAGTTCCAAAAATCTTTCTAAAAATTTCTTCTTTCTTGTCACTATCTGAATTTAATAACTTCTTAAATTCACCTTGTGGAATCATAACAAGTTGTTTAAATTGTTCGCATGTAATTCCTAGTATTTCTTCAACTAATCTAGTGACTTCTTTTGGTCCTGATACTGTTTTATCTCCTATTTTTATTTCAGCAGAAGGCTTACTTTCTGTAAATCCATCACCTCTTTGCTTAGCTCTAAAATATTGTGGTGACCTCTTTATATAATAATCTTTATTTCTAAGTGAAAACCAAAGCTCTACTTCAGTTGGAGTTGATTTATCAGCAAAGTCACTTCTTAAATTTTTACCATCTCTTTCACTACCACTTGCTTCTCCATATAAAGCAAAGTTTATAGCATCAAAAATTGTAGTTTTTCCAGCACCTGTATTTCCTGTTATAACAAACATATTTTTCCCATCAAGACTTGCTTCAAAATCTAACTCTTGTCTTTCAGCATATGGTCCAAAACCTGTTATTATTAGCTTTCTTATCTTCACCTTACTCTCCCCCCTTCTCTGCGCCTTCTATTATTTTTTCCATGATTATCATTTCATCTTCGCTACAAACTTCATCCATTATATCTTCATAAAAATTTTTAAATAAAGTTATTTTAGATTTTTCTTTTATATTAGTTGCTACATTTCTACTACTATTTCTTGAAACTCTTTCTTCTCTGGTAAGTTCCATAACATTTGGATATATACTTCTAAGCTTTGCCATTGGATCTAAAAGCTCACCTTTATCTTTTAATATTACTTTTATGTAATCCTCATAATTCTCTGATGAATTATCAAAGCCTTTAATGATTTCATCTAATGTTCCAGTCTTAATTCTAAAATCTCTTCTTGGCTTTAAATCATAAATTTTTATATCTACATCTCCATTTTCATCTATATCTACAATGGTGATCCCTTTTTTTTGCTTTACTTCTGAAAATGAATATTTCATAAGTGAACCTGAATATCTTATTCTATCACTTCCTACCTTTTGAGGACCATGTAAATGTCCAAGAGCTGTATAATTAAATTTTTCAAAGTGCTTTGAATTAATATATTCAGTTCCACCTATAGAAAGAGGCTTTTCTGAATCACTCTCTTCTAAAACTTCAAAGTTATCTTCCTTCATTTGAGTTACATAACCATGAGCTATAGCAATATTTCTTTCATCTTCATTAAAATCACTTAATGCTTCAGAAATTATTTTTTGCATAGCTAAATCATGTGTTTTTATATTTTCATCTTCAAATAAATCCCTAACAACTGGTACATCTGCATATGGTATTGGGTAAAAATTGATTTTTCCATATTCATCTTCTAAAACTATTCTATCTATTTTTCTTTTTAAGTTTCCAACTATGTATAACCCACTATCACTTAATAATGAGCTTGCAAATTCCACTCTTTCATTACTGTCATGATTTCCTGCTAAAGCTATTACCTTAGTATTTAAATCCTTAACTATTTTTTTCATGGTTTTATTTAATAATTCAACAGCATGAACCGGTGGAACTGATCTATCATATAAATCACCTGCAATTAAAACAACATCTGGTTTTTCTTTTTCAATTGCCTCATAAATTTGCTCTATTATAAATTCTTGATCTTCTGTCATATAAAATCCATTGACAAGCTTTCCTATATGCCAATCACCCATATGAAAAATCTTCATAAAATCACCTCAAAATATTTTACTTAATATATGATAATTATATCATAGCAAAATAATTTTATATTACATAAGTTACAATAATGATATTACATTTAACTAAATATATAAGAAATTGATAGTATTTAAATTAAGTAAGTATACAAAAAAAAAGGAAGTAATTTTTTTCCAAAATCACTTCCCTTTTTATCTACTTATAAAACTATTTATTAATAAATTTTATTAAATCCTCTGATATAGCCTTTGCATCCTCATATCCCTTATTATAAATAGATTCTAATTTATTTTTATCTCTTTCAAATCTACTAACATCTAATGGGCTACTTGGCCTTATAACAAAACACTTTCCCTCTTCTTCTAATCTATCTAATTGATCTAATGTTTCATTATATATTTTATATCTATTTTCCATAGCATTAATAAGACCTTGATGTTTTTTATACTTTCTTTTTATTATAGGCATTATTTTTGTTTTACTCTTTCTATAACCCTTATGTTGAGTTAAAACTACAATATGCTTTTCTATTCCATCATCTATAGCTTTTTGTATTGGTATTGGTGCAGCTATTCCACCATCCATTAATTTTTTATTGTCAAAATCAACTATCTTTGCAACTAATGGTAACGAAATAGAAGCTTTTAATGCCCCATATCCATATCCATCATTAAAATCTTTAATATTATAAAATTCTGCTTTGCCAGTTTCACAATTTGTTGCTCCAACAATAAATTGTGCTCCTGAACTTTCAAACCCTTTATGATCGAAAGGCTCTAATTCATTTGGTATAATATTAAAAAGCATATCCATTCCAAAAGCTGAACCAGTTTTAATTAAATTACTGAAACTTAAATATCTCTTATCATTTATGTAATTTATATTTACCCTATAATTTCTTTTATGCTGTTTTGAAATATATGAAACACAATTGCAAGCTCCAGCTGATACTCCTATACAATATTTTATATCTATATCTTTATCTAATAGTAAGTCTAGCACACCTGCAGTATAAACTCCTCTCATTCCTCCACCTTCTAGAATAAGTGATGTACTTTCCATGTTAATTCCTCCAAACTATATAATTATATCGTAACTATTTCCATTAATTTTAAATTATATCACTTTATATAAAATAAAAAAATATAAACTTAATAATAATGTGAATTTAAATTAATTATAATTTTTCATAATAAAAAGTCTGTTAATACTTCAACAGACTTTTTATAAGTAATAATATTAAGTATTTTAAGCAGCTTCACTTGAAAATACATCATATATATTTTTTCTTCTTGCTTTAGCTAATGATTTTACTAATGCATATGATATTGCTCCATCAACAAAATGATGAAGAATAGTACCTATTGCTACTACTACTATAAATTGATAAACTGAAAAACCAAATGGTATAACTATAAGCCCTTCTAAAATACCATGAATAGGTGCTGTTATAGCAATTGCTTTCTTAAAGTTCCTATCCTTATTTATTATTAACGCACCTACAAATCCAACTATTATATGCATAGATGCTCTTGCTGCAACTACTAATGGAGTTGTTATAAAAAATCCAAGTGCAGATCCTACTCCAACAAATATTGCTACAGCTGGTGATATCAACATTGCTAAAAACATAGGTACATGTGATGCTATAGTTGCTGTAAAAGGTCCTACTACTATTTTTAAAAAGCCAAATTGAGTTGGAATTATAATTGCAATTGCAGTCAACACAGCTGCAAAAACCATTTTTCTAATTTTTTCTCTACTTTCCATATAAAATCCCCCTTAAACACTAGTGTATATACACCAGTATATTATTAATATATCTATTTGTAAATATTTTTTTCGCAAATAAAAAACTCATTAAATAAATTAATGAGTTTTCTTATTCATATATTTATATTTTTTAATAGATTTTTTCCCAGTATCTATACTTATATTAACCGGATAAAATATTCCATCATACACGCTATTAATCTTTTTTCTAGATAAAAGGAAAATTATAATAAAAGGACTTACTAAAATTAAAACATTCTGTAACATGCTAATATTCCATCTAGGTATAAAGAAATATACTAGCATAACTAAATAAATATGAAAAACATATATATTCATAGTTGCTTTTCCTATTCTAGAGTAGAATTGTTCTTTACTTGGAACTAAATTTATTACACAAACACTAAATATTATTGCTCCAAAATAAAGGAAAATCCTAAAGACAATCCCCTCCAGTAATGAAACTCCCAAAGCATCATATGAATATGAATTGTATAAAAATTTATAATCAAATAAATTATTTTTAACTATATACATAGCCACTAATAAAAATGCTAGTATTCCCGTAAGAGCATATTCTCTTTTTAAAGATTTAACTTTTTCTAAATTCTCTTCCTTCGTATAGTATCCAAGTAAGAAAAATGGTAAAAACACAATAGTTCTAGAAATTGATAAAGTACTTCCTATGCTAGGTATTAATCCAACTAAAACACCTATTATAAAACTAACTAATAAAATATGTTTAAATTTTATTAAATATTTTAATGTCATTCTCCAAAAAAACAAACTTAATAAATACCATAAAGTCCACCCAGGATAAAGTACAGAAAACATCGCTCTTTTTGTACCTATATATACAGCAGTATACCAAATCATATTAAATATTATATATGGTATTAATAAATTTCTAATTGCCTTTCTTTTCATTCTGTAAAAATTCTTAGATAAGTATCCTGAAATAAATATGAAAAGAGGCATATGAAAAATATATATGAAAATATATATAGTTCTAAGGGTACTATTATCCTTTATATAATATTCAATTACATGCCCAAACACTACAAAGAATATTAATATAACTTTCAGATTATCTAATAAATAATTTCTTGTTTTTAACTTCTCCATATATCTTCTATAAAATCTAAAATTATTTTAGATTCTTTTTCTCCTTTGTTTATTACTAGAGATATTATATCCGAATGATGCTTTTTATCTAAAATTTTTAATTTAGCATTCCCATTTAGACTATTTACCTTATCAACAAAGCTAATAGAATTTTCTAAGTTGATTAATGGATCCTTATTACCATGTAAACATAGTGTAGGAATATTATTGCTTTCTTTTAGCAAGTTTATAGGATTCATTTCTTTAAAAGAATTATCCTTACCAATATAATTTTCAATTAATGTTATAGAGTGTTTAGATTTACATTTTTCAAAATCTAATACTCCAGCTAATGTAATTAGCCCTTTAAAAATATCACTATTTATACCAAATTCCTTTTGTTTATTTACATTGAAAACTATATTAGCTGCAAGCTCTCCACCTGCTGAAAACCCTATAACTATGATTTTCTTGTTTTCAATATCATTTTCTTTTAATAAATAATCTTTTAAAGACATAAAAACATCATCTATTTGAGTTGGATATTTATATAAAGGTACAAGCCTATAAGCTGGAAGAACTACATTATATCCTAAATCATTAAAAAACTTTCCAATGCAACTAGATGTCTTAGGGCTTCCATGCCACCATCCACCTCCATGAATGAAAAATATTATAGGTTTATTTTTATCACCTTTATAAGTTCTATAATACTGTTTTATATTCTCCCCATATTTAAAATTTTCAAAATCATTTTTTCTACTTTGTATATTTTCATGTAAAATCTTATAAATTATAGGTATCATTGCTATCTTTTCTTCTATTTTATTATTTATCATACTACCTCTCCTAAAATTTAAAATACTAGCTTCGTAATTATATATAGTTAGATTAGTATTATGTAATATCACTTTAATAATATTATTATTTATAAATCAACTATACATTATATATTACATTTCCTTCCTAATAATACAATTACATAAATTATATTATAAAATTTTCTATAAATTGCATAGTATATTTTCTTTTCTAATATATTTATTAATATATTTGTTACAATAAATATTTAACATTTAACTAAACTACAAGTATTTAATAGTTTTGATAATATAGATTATTTATTGAAAACATAATTCAAAATACTAATAACTTTGTGAGGTACTTTTATGTTAAACAATCAATCTTTTATTCCCTTATTACTTTCTTTAATGGCAGGTCTATCTACAGTAATTGGGGCTTTTATTGTGTTTTTTTCTAAGTCTCAAAATAAAAAGCTAATTACATTTGCACTAGCTTTTTCTGCTGGAGTAATGATAACAGTATCCTTTACTGATCTATTCATTTCTGCTGAAGAGACCCTTAGTAAGTATAATGGCAAATTAAATGGAGTCCTTTTATCACTTTTATTTTTGTTAGCAGGTGCATTTGTAGCATTACTAATAGATAAGTTTATTCCTGATGAACCTAAAGTGAACCCTTCAGCTCCATCAGGAAAACTATATAGAGTTGGATTTGTATCAATGATAGCTTTAATGATACATAACTTTCCAGAAGGCATCGCTACTTTTGTTTCTGGGTATGAAAATACTACACTTGGTATATCTATAGCTTTAGCCATAGCACTTCATAACATTCCAGAAGGTATTTCAGTAGCCATGCCTATATATTACTCTACTAAAAGTAAATATCAAGCATTTAAATACACACTTTTTTCTGGACTTGCTGAACCAGTTGGCGCTTTATTAGCTTTCTTATTTTTAAGGCCTTATATAAATGAAATAATACTTGCTATAATATTTGCTATGGTTTCGGGAATAATGCTTTATATTTCCTTTGCTGAGCTTATACCTGCTTCTAGACAATATGGATATCATAAAACTTATTTATTTTCAATTTTTTTAGGAATATGTATAATTCCATTAAGCCATATTTATGTACATTAAAAAATGACTGTATCTTGAAAGATACAGTCATTTTTTAATCTCTTCCGTCTTCAACCATAAGATATCCAATTTGTGGGTGCCTATTTAATAAACCTATTATATATATTGTGTAATATCTTCCATTTCGTAATGTCTTCTCATTTATATACTTTTCTAATCCAGCTATAGCTGAAAAAGTAACTTTAAAATCATAAATCGCTGGAGATAAAGGATAATATCCTGTAGTTTCCAAATACTCGACATTCCCAAATAAATTTATATCATTTGGCAATGATAAAGATATTAAAGGAGCATTAGGAGATAAATTAATAAACCTCAAAAAAGTGAGTGTCATATTACCTTTCACATTAACATCATTCAAAACTAATATATTAATTGCACTACCGCTAGATACTATATTAACTGTTAAAGTAGTATCAGGTAAAACATCAATATTTCTTGTAAATATTGGATCATCATACGTTCCTGTTACATATAACTGAAGCTCATGATTTCCTGGAGGTATATTTTCATAGCATGATATATCCGAAAAAGCTATGTTTTCTCCAAGTAAATTTCCATCTAAATAAATATCTACAGCAGGTGCCAAAGGGATAGCATGTAAAAATCTTATTTTACTTTGTAAGTTAGGTAAGTTCTGACGGAATAACATATTTTTCACCTCACTCTTTATTAGAATGCTCTAAAGTTATTTTTATTATCTTTTTAACTAATAAGCTTATTATTGGGTGTGGAACTCTATACGCCTTTAAAGTTGATATTATAGCTCCATGATTTTCTTCTATTTTCTTAAATATACTGTCTATTTCTTTACTCTTATCATCTCTATATATGCTTTCATATTCACTTCCCAAATCTAAATCTCTTAATATTCGCATATGAGGAGGTTCTTCTATCTCCTTATCTTCTCTTATAACTCCACTTTTTTCATAATTTTTCATATAATCATTTAACTTCTCAAATGAATTATATGAATTATCTATTTTAGGATTTGTCGCAGTTAAAGTTTCTATTTGATTACTAGTATCATTTATATCAAAGCCTTCTGGTACGGTATAACTTGGTCCCATATTTAAAGGATTCATATTGGGAATATTAGTTAATGTGTAATTAGGTTCAGAATCATTATAATTTATATCCATGCTATTTGGTAAAGTATTAGTAGCTACTCCAGTTACACTACCTGTATATAAATTATTTGCATTTTCCCCCATGCTTATATTCTCATTATTTTCTTCCATGGATTGGATATTTGGAGTTAATTTAAGATTATTGTAATTAGTAAATGGAACATATTCTTCATCCATGCTTCCTTGATAATCATCATCCCATATATTATTTATATTATCATTTACTCCTGAAACTCCATTATTCATATTCCACATGTTGTTATTCATTCCTGTAAATCCAGCATTCATATTTCCCATTCCACTATTTATTCCTGTAAATCCAGCATTCATATTCCACATGTTATTATTCATTCCTGCAGCCCCAGTACTCATATTTCCTATGCCACTATTCATTCCTGTAAATCCAGTGTTCATATTTCCCATGTTGCTATTCATTCCTGCAGTTCCAGTATTCATATTTCCCATTCCGCTATTCATTCCTGCAGTTCCAGTGTTCATATTTCCCATTCCACTATTCATTCCTGCTGCTCCAGTGTTCATATTTCCCATTCCGCTATTCATTCCTGCTGCTCCAGTGTTCATATTTCCCATTCCACTATTCATTCCTGCAGTTCCAGTATTCATATTTCCCATTCCACTATTCATTCCTGCAGTTCCAGTATTCATATTTCCCATTCCGCTATTCATTCCTGCAGTTCCAGTGTTCATATTTCCCATTCCACTATTCATTCCTGCAGTTCCAGTGTTCATATTTCCCATGTTGTTATTTATTCCTGCAGCTCCAGTATTCATATTTCCTGTACCATCACTCATCCCCATATTCCCAGCATTAATATTCGATGTATTACCATAACCTAAAGTTGCACCATTACAGTTTTTTTCCTTATTATATGAATATAAAGCTTCTGATTGAGTTTCTGACGGATATTCTAAATTAAAGTTATTACTAAAGCTAGTACCACTTTGATTATTCATTCCACTAGTGTTGGTATTAGTTAACATATTACTAGACAAATATCCACTTTCTTGAGAAAAGCCTTGATTATAGTTATTCCCTGACATATTTCCTGCCATGGTACCTTGCATGTTACCTGTCATACTACCTAGCATGCCACCTTGCATATTACCTTGCATGCTACCTGACATATTACTTGGCAAATTACCTTCATCGTAAGTATTAAAGTAATTTTCATCTGCATAACCATATTTAACGTTTGGTACATAATCTATTGTTTTTAAAAAGTTTTCATCTAATATTTCACCATCTGACGGATTAGAAAATCCTAATATAAAATTATTAGTCATATGGCTTATATTTGGTGAATTCATGTTTACAATTGGAAACCAGCTAGAATCCTTCTCTGAAAAAGGCTCTTTTATATTTAAAGGAATAAATTTTAAATCATCATCTTCATTCTCTTCTTGCTGTCTATTTAAATCATTATAATACATATATTTCCTCCAAAAAATATTTCATTATATTTATATGTTATATATTTATATATGTTCCCTCATATATCATTAGAACTCCCCACTTTTAACTTTCATAGCACAATACATGAAGTAAGTGAATAGAATATATGGGAGGTAATGCTATGTGTAATTCAACAGATAATTCTTTAAGAGATTTATTTATAGGTCTTAATAAAAGAGTTCCTATATTAGATGATAATAAAATAATACCAATAAATTTTGATAACGCTGCAACAACACCAGTTTTTAATAGTGTTATAAATAAAATAACAGAAGCATGTGAATTATATGGATCAATTGGTCGTGGCCTTGGACAAAAGTCAGAATACTCAACAAAACAATATTGTGACTGTAGGGATTATATATTGAATTTTTTTAATGCTTCAAAGGATAGATATACTGTTATATTTGTAAATAACACTACTGAGGGAATTAATAGACTATCTAATATATTAATAGAAAATAAGAATGATATAATTATCACTACAAGAATGGAACATCATTCTAATGACCTCCCTTGGAGAGGAAAATGTGATTTAAAATATATTGAAGTAGATGAAAATGGCAGACTAAAGCTAGATGAGTTACAATACTTACTAGACAAATATAGTGGATTAGTTAAATATGTTACAATTACTGCTGCTTCAAATGTAACAGGATATATGAATGATTTATCTTATATTTCTGAACTTGTTCATAACTATAACGCCAAGCTAATAGTAGATGGTGCTCAAATAGTGGCTCATAAAAAAATTGATATAACTGCTGATTCAATAGATTTTTTAGTTTTTTCTGCTCATAAAATGTATGCTCCATTTGGAAGTGGTGCTATTGTTGGACTAAAAGAAGATTTTGAAAGACTATATCCCGATTTTAAAGGTGGAGGAACTGTAGAAGCTGTGTTAGATAACTCCGAAGTTTTATTACCACCTCCTGAAAAAGATGAGGCTGGTAGTCCTAATTTTTTTGGTGCTATTGCATTAGTTCAAGCAATGAAAGAATTAAAAAATATAGGATTTGATACCATTGAAGAAAACGAAAAAACACTATTAAAAAGAACAATAGATGGTTTAAACTGTATTAATGGCGTTATATCTTATGGTGATAATGAAAATATATCGGATAGATTAGGTATAGTAGTTTTTAATATAGATGGAATGTATAATGCTGAGGTAGCTAGATTACTAGCAAATCTTAGAGCAATAGCTGTAAGGCAAGGTGCTTTTTGTGCTCATCCTTATGTAAAAAGATTATTAGGATTAACGGATTTGGAAGCAAGTAGACATTTAGTGGATTCAACTTGTAAAATGCCTGGTATGGTAAGAGCAAGCTTTGGATTATATAACTCAATAAAAGAAGTTGATATATTCTTAAATATCATTGATTTAATATGTAAACTAAGAAATTAAAAAACTTTATAATAAAAAGAGTTAAGTAAAAGTTGTGTAATTAAACTCTAAATTACACTGCCTCTCATAATGAGGCTTTTTACTTAACTTTTTATTATTTTCTATCTACTTGCAATTAAAAACTTAATCTTTATTCCTTGTTCACTAAACATATTTTCATGTTCTGTTCTAACATTACCCACAAAACCACTTTTATGTAGATCATATGTAATATAGTCAATATTAAACCCTGACTCTTTAAAATATTCTATAGACTCATCAAATAACTCATCATCGTCTGTCTTAAAGTATATTTCTCCATCTTCTGCTAAGAAGTTTTTGTAGTTTTCTAACTGTCTTGTATGAGTAAGTCTTCTTTTTTTATGTCTTTCCTTTGGCCATGGATTACAGAAGTTTATGTATATTCTATCTACTACATCTTCTTCACTAAAAATATCATTAATTAAGGCAATTTCTTGAGCCATTAATTTCAAATTATTTATTTCTTTATTTTTATCTTCGTATGCTTTTTCTATATTTCTTTTTGCTAATACCAATACTTCATCTTTGATATCAATAGCAATATAATTTATATCTTCATTTTCTGATCCATGAACAGCTATAAACGTTCCCTTTCCACATCCTAGTTCTAAGTATATAGGATTATCATTAACAAATGATTGTTTCCATTTTCCTTTATTTTCACTTGGATTAGTTATAAAAAAATTACATGCTTCTAATTCTGGTCTAGCCCATGGCTTTTTTCTTAATCTCATGTTCTTCACTCCATCTATTATAATTCATAATCATTATACAGATTTTATATATCATATACAACATATAAATATCCTTCGTTTGAATTTAAAGATGTTGAATAGACAGGCACTATTTATTAAAATTCAATTTATTTATATCTTATTAAAATTATTAAATGAAGATTTATTCATATTAACTTTACTTATAATTTGTAACTATTTCAAACTACAGGAAAATTTGATTTAAAAAATTCAATGCTACGGGATATTTGCCCAAATATAACATAATTATTTTGTAATAGTAAAAAGAGGTGAAATAAATGAATAGTAAGAAAATGAAATCTATTCTAACAAAGATTTCATTTATAATTGGGACTATATTATTGGTATGCTTTGTGGGAGGTTTAGTTTATTTACGTTATGATTACTATACTAATGCTAGTCCTTACGCTTCAACGCCATTATCTGTTTATAACATAATTCATGGCGTAATATTTTTAATTCCAAGTATTATATTTTTTGTTATAGCAATATTATTAAATTCAGAAGTAAAAAAATAAAATCATTCTAGGTTAATTAGGATTCTTATATTATAAAAACAAAATAAAAACAAATTTATATAAATACCGTATTATTCAAAAAGAATATACGGTATTTTTTAGTTTACAATTCAGAAACAATAATTAGTTTATATAATTTGTTCTTTGAAAATTGAATAGTACGCATTAAAATATATAAAAATTATTCTTTATTTGATATATAATTGAATTATATGAGTTAGTTGAATATTAAACTACTCGATAAATTGGAATTTGGAGTGTAATCATTAAAAAATGGTATGATGAGGAATATAAATTTGAGATTTAGGTAACAAGATTTCTTCTTAGCGACAACACAGAGCGGTATTGCCGAAATGGTGAGGACGTCGGAGATAAGTATGTATCTCTGTACCTATGGCTCTCCTGTAAATACAGATGGACAAGGGATTTGCTCTAAGTAATGATGATTATGTTCCCAATTATGGAGGCTGTCAGAAGTGGCGAAGATTTAGAGAGCATCGGCGGCAATAGCAAATATAGCAAGGATATTGTATGTCCAGATGGTTGCGTTATGTTCAGGCTGACGGCAAAGAAACTTGGAAATGAGAATTTTTACAATGGTAAGTTTTTCGATTGATTTTAGTTTTTATTGCGTTTAGTTTGAAAAAAGTGAAAAATTTGATGTCTACTTTTATTTATGTTTATTAATCACCATCAGTTTAAAATAAAGCCTTTAATTAATAAAAGGCTGTCATAGAACAGCCCTTCAATTTAAAATATTAAATTAAAAATTACTTTTTGTAGTCTTTAATCCCATTTTATACTTTTAACCGTGCCTCAGCACATTATCAATTATTTCTATTTACTTTTTAGTAACCTTAACCTTGATTATATTAACTGATGCATATTTACCTACTTCATCTTTATATGAATCTAAATTTATTGTCGCTTTTTCTGAATCATCATCTTTAAATTTTACTAATCCAATTAATGTAATTTCTTCATCTAAATTCTTGCCTATTTGACTTACTTCTGACTTTGAATCAAAATCTATGCTTTCCCCATAAGTTTTAGTTATCTTATATTCTGGATTTTTAGCATCCTTTGTATTTTCTTTATCTACTTCTGCAATAGAATATATAGATTTGTCAGCTTCTCCATCATTTGATTTTGCTGTATTCATTATTATATGTACTATTGAGTCTTTTTCTATAGTTTCAGTTGTATATTTAGTTAATTCTTTTGTTTCACTCAACTCACCATTACTGTATTTTTCCACATATAAACTCACATCATATTGAGAATCCTTTGGTAATACCATTGATGCCACTGTACTTTTATCTTCACCATAATTTGCAGATTCTAATAATAGTTCAACAACTCCTTGAACTTGTTGATTTACTATCTTAACATCTCCTTCTGGTAATTTAGCTCCACCTGCTGTACATCCTGCTAAGCTTGCTGTTATAACTACTGCTGCTACTATTGCTGATAACTTTTTTATTTTCATGTGTTTTCCCTCGCTTTTAATAATTATGGTATAGTAATTTAATTATATCATATGTAAATTTTCTAATATATATGTTTCATCTAATAATCAACATAATTAACAATAATATAATATTTAGATAATTAATAAACATATTTAAGTAAAATATATCACCAAAATACTGAATGTGATTCATTCTTTATATAAGTTTATAAAATATATATTTAATTATATATAAATCCTTTATTTCAGCTTAAATAGAAATTTTATAAAGTATCTCTTAATAAAAAAAATATTCATCAGCTATATATATCTGCTGCTAATTCTTCTAGCTTTTTATAATCTATAACAATGTAATAATCTTCTTCCTTTTTTAAAATATTTTTATTACATAATCTATTTAATGTTCTTGATAAATGTCTATAACTTGTACCTAACAATTCAGATATTACAGTTAAAGTTTCATCAAATTTAACAATTTTACTGTTTTTATCTGTACCTATAGAAATTATATAGCTTGCAACCCTACTTTCTAATGGATACATTAGATTTATAGATGCATTTTTAGATGATCTTTTAAGTTTTCTCCCTAATGAATTACATAAGAAATTTAATAATTTTGTATCATTATAATAAATATTTCTCAATACTTTTAATGGAATACCTATACAAATACAAGGCTCTATAGCTTCAACATTACAGCTTGATAAATCATTAGTAATTAACTCTAAATCCCCTAATGTATCTAACTCTTTATAAAAATCCAATAACAATAGTTTACCATTCTTTAATGTTGTATAAACTTTTGCCTTTCCTTCCACAAAAAACATTAGATACCTTATTTCTTCCCCCTCTTGAAAAATTAATTCTCTCTTATTAAAAAATAAAACTTCAGAATTATTCTTAATATCATCATTAAATAAACTTTCAATATTATTTAATTTTATATATTTTTCTATTAAATTAATGTCAGTTACTATCTTCATTCTTTCTCCCTAATTTATAAGATATGATCTTTTTCATATTTTATTTAAATATTAAATCTTTATTATAAATTTTATATACTCATTATGACATATGTCCTAATAAAATATAATTTTTTTATGCTAAATTTATAAAAAAAGCATAAGGAGAATTAATATGTATAATTTTTTATCTTTATTTACAGGAATATTAATTACTATAATGGTTAGCTTTAATGGCATTTTATCACAAGCCATAGGTAATTATTCATCCTCTTTAATTATTCATCTAACTGGATTTATTATAGTACTAGTAATTCTATTGCTAAAGAAATATAAAATATCCTTTAAGAAAAAACTTCCTATTATATTATATAGTGCTGGAGTAATTGGAGTTTTTACAGTAATTTTTAATAATATAAGTTTTAAGGAATTAGGGGCTTCTTTGACTATATCATTAGCTCTTCTTGGACAAGTTGTATCTTCTTTTATAATAGATAGTTATGGTTTAATGGGAATGAAAAAAGTAAGATTTGAAAATAAAAAAATATTTGGATTTTTAATTATAACATCTGGAATAATTATTATGACATTTTTTTAGGAGGGTTTTATGTTATATATTTTACTTGCAATTTTATCTGGAGTCTCTGTTGTTTTATCAAGAATTGTTAATTTTAAGTTAGCTGAAGAAATAGGAACTTTCCAAGGAACCTTTTTTAATTATTTAACAGGTTTCATAACATCATTAATATTTTTCTTTCTTACTAAAGACTATATTAATATCAACAATATGAATGAATTATCTATTCCATTTTATGCATACCTAGGAGGAACAATTGGTATTTTAGTAGTTTTACTATTTAATTATATTACACCTAAAGTATCATCTTTTTCTCTATCACTTTTAGTTTTTATAGGTCAGCTATCTATTGGTATTATTATAGATTACTTTTCTAGTAATATTATTTCTATTGGTAAAATACTCGGTGGATTATTAATTTTATTAGGGTTAAGTTATAATATATTTATTGATAAAAAAGCTCAAGAAACAAAAAGTTTAAATATAATTAAATGATAAAAAGGCGCAGTCTCAAAAATCTATTTAATATAAAATTTATTCAATTTCAAGTAAGCTTTATTTTTCAAAAAAGTTAATCTCTTATTTTTATAAAGGGCCTCGCGAAACGCGAGCCCCTTTTAAACCATTTATTTTACTTACTTGAATACATTTTTAAATTTATATATATTATTTATATATATTATTTATATATATTATTTATATATGCGCAAAAATGGAAGTTCTAATTAGAACTTCCATTTTTATTGGATAATATCAAAATTTATTTTGATACAATTCCTTTTTTATTTATAATTAGTTTTGTCCGAAATATCTGTCTAATAATCCCTTGAATGCTTGTCCGTGTCTAGCTTCATCTTTACACATTTC